>JAKQEP010000117.1 GCA_029556475.1 Candidatus Atribacteria bacterium | reverse complement strand
AGTGATAACACCATTAAAGTAAAAATTGAGCTTATTGAGCCACTGGGAGATGAGGTACTTTTCTACCTGGTTTCCGGTAAGTACCAGATTGTAGCCAAGCTGGATAGCAGAACCAGAAAAAAGGTAGGGGAGGAGATGGAGGTAGCTCTGGACATGACCAAAACTCATATCTTTAATCCTGAAAACGAAAAAACGGTGGTATAAGATTAATTGATATAATAATCAGCTGCTGAATTAACAATAGTGCATTAATCAAAAATTGTAAATATTGATATAATGTAAATATTTAAAAAATCCGAGCAAACAAAAACTCACTTTCTATTTGTTATAATGAATTCAGGTTTCTTAAATATTACTAAAAGAGAAAAATATGTCTAATCATTCACATCTACATCAACAAAGTAATAGTAACCATAGTAATAAGAGAATAATTATTGCCATTATACTTAATTTTCTGATCTGTCTGTCAGAGATAATTGGTGGGTTATTATCGGGTAGCCTATCCTTACTGGCTGATGCCTTTCACAATTTCAGTGATGGGATGGCTATACTGATAAGTTATCTGGCTCGAATAATAGGCATGCGTTCGCCGGATTCCAGGATGACCTTCGGCTATAAAAGGGCGGAGATATTAGCTGCATTATTAAATTCTTCGGTGATCATTGTCATTTCTTTTTATCTGTTTCGGGAGGCTTATCTTCGATTTAGAGAACCCCAGAAAATTACTGTACCCTTAATGCTGGTAGTTGCAGTTTTTGGTTTAATTGCTGATTTAATTTGTGTCTATTTGCTTCATCCGGAAACACATCGAAGTCTAAATATGCGTTCAGCTTATTTACACCTGTTGAGTGATACACTCTCTTCAGTTGGGGTAGTCCTTGCCGGTATCATTATTTACTTTTACCCGGTTTATTTTCTCGATCCCCTTTTAACAGTAGTTATTGCCATATTTATTCTTGTCCAGGGTTATCAGATCTTAAAACAGAGCACACTTATACTGATGGAACGTGTTCCCGCAGAGGTAGATATAGAAGAGATAAAAAAGAAGATTGAAACCATTCCGGGTATTAACAGTCTTCATCATATTCATATCTGGCAAATAGATGAGCAAAAATACCTTTTTGAAAGCCACATTACCCTTCACCAGGATATGATGATTAGTGAGGCAGATGAGATCAGGAAAAAGGTGGAAAAGATTCTGGCAGATGATTACCAAATTTTTCATCCCCATCTTCAATTAGAGTACAGTTATTGTAATAACCAGGAATGTGAATAATATCACTGAATAACTTTAAAAGATTTCCATTGACAATTTCTAAAAAAAAGGAGATAAAATAATATAAGGATAATACAAATTATAAGGAATAGCTTATAATGAAGTTTTTCTATCTGGAGTATCAGGAAATAAAAAAATTTGTGGAGGATAACTACAAAGTTATTCTCATTTTAGGGATATCCACACTTTCCCTTACCCTGCAATGGTACAGGCCAATCCGCTCTTTACCGGCATTCAGCTATGTTTTCTACTATATGGTATTACCAGTTTTGGTAATCCTTTTTTTATTGAAGGATAACCCACTACACTATGGTTTCGGTTTAGGGGATTATATGGTCTGGTTAAAATATGTGGTAGCCACCATGATAATCAGTGTACCTCTTTTGCTTGTTGCTTCCCGTTTTTCTCAGGTTTATAAATATTATGGGAAGGGATTGGATTACTATGAATTTATCACTCTGACAGTACCTACCTTATTAGCCTGGGAGTATTTGTTAAGAGGATTTCTACTATTCGGACTTAAAGAAAGATTCGATAAAGCAAGTATTGTCATGCAGATGGTTCCCTTTGTATTACTACACTTTGGAAAACCCGAAATAGAAACCCTATCCTGTATTATCACCGGTTTATGGTTTGGATGGATTGCCTATAGAGGAAAATCATTCTGGCCGGCGTTCATTGTACATACCTATATTAATTTTTTGGCAAGTTTTTTTACCTCAATATCTTAAAATAAGATATAAGTCTTCTTTTTAATGTTAGAATTAGAAAAGCTAATTTTTTTGTTACTGCCTCAGAGTAAAATGAAAATAATATTTTAAGAAGAAATAGAAATAGGATACTATAAGCCATATGACTTCTCATCAACGAATTGGCCATAGCAGGTATGGAATTATTTGGATTTTGGAAATATTTCTTGAAATTTATGTTCAGAATATGTTAATATGAAAATGATTTTCAAAAGTGGATTAATCTCTATGATTTTTAAAGACACTACTCTTTACCTCCTGGCAGTATTTAGATCTGCAATGTTTTTTTTAAAAAAATCGCGTCATCATATATTACTTTTGCCTTCTAATCGATAAAGGATTTTAATTAAAACTATAAATATTCTCAATTTATGTTATAGAATTGTTCTTTGTAAGGGTTATTCAGGTTAATAGAAAATTTGGGTGTCTTATACATTCTTATCTGAAAAACTATTCTGATACACAGAAAGCAGAATAGAATGTCAGCATTTCAACTTTTTTAATTTGAATTTAGATAGCAGGCATTAACAAAAGGGATTCAGAGAAACTGTTTACCTGTTTGACTATGTAAATTTTTAAAGTTATAATTAATGGTGCCTAAATAAAAGCTTGTTTTTCTATGATTTTTAATT
Organism: Candidatus Atribacteria bacterium; assembly: GCA_029556475.1. Classification (GTDB taxonomy): domain Bacteria; phylum Atribacterota; class Phoenicimicrobiia; order Phoenicimicrobiales; family Stramentimicrobiaceae; genus Stramentimicrobium. The sequence continues at coordinate 7,021 of JAKQEP010000117.1, read as the reverse complement.
AACTTCCTGGCTCATACTAGAAAGAAAAATTTAGTACAGAAAGGAGGTGAAGAAATGAAAAATAAAGGTTTTATTACAACAGTTATCTGCCTTTTAGTGTTGTGCTTCTTAAGCAGTATAAATGTATTTGCCCAAAAAGTGTATATCAATGGAATAGACCCCGATTACCCACCATTTGCCTATATTGATGAAAAAGGGAATCCGGCAGGCTTTGATGTAGAATCATTAGATTGGATTGCCAAAGAAATGGGATTTGAAGTAAAGCATCAGCCTACTGCATGGGATGGTATTATTACAGCCCTACTTGCCAAAAAAATTGATATGGTCTATTCCGGGATGTCCATTACCCCTGAGAGATTAGAAAAAGTCAATTTTTCTATTCCTTACTGGGAAATAGACCAGGCCCTATGTGTTAGAAAAGATTCAGATCTAAACGTTATCGCTGCCTTATGTGGTAAATATGTAACAGGCTCACAGCGAGGATGTACAGCTGCAGAGTGGATAGAAGCGAATCTGGTAAATACCGGTATAATTCCCAAAGAGAATTTTAAATTATATGAAACATTTTCTCTGGCGGTACAGGATCTAGTTAACGGAAGACTTGATTCAGCAATGATGGATGATGTTATGGTAGAAGATGCCATTAGAAGTGGTCAACCTGTAAAGATTGTTGGTATAATCAAAACTGGCGAAGCTTATGGTGTTGCAATCAGAAAAGAAGATAAAGAATTGGAAAAAATGCTGAATGAGGGAATAAAGAAATTGTTAAAAGCAGACATATGGGAAGAATTAAAGATTAAATACCTTACTGATTAATAACTGAAAAGGAGTCAGGGAATTAACCGTTACCATCAATTCCTTGACTCCTGAAATTTTTGATCTGTGGCTTCATTTTGTGCGTATCTTTATAATTATATTAACCAAATGAGGATAAAAGGAAGCATCTAATGGTTGGTAAAAATATCTTGTTAATTTATCAGTCTATTCCTTTTCTTTTACGAGGATTAGTGGTAACTATTGGTTTGGTTGGCGGCGCATTGGGATTAGGTTTCATTTTGGGTATACCTATGGCTATAGGGCAGGTATATGGGAATAAATATATATCCGGTTTGATTTCAATCTATGTCTGGTTTTTCAGAGGATTACCGGTTTTAGTCCTTCTTTTTCTTTTTTATTTTGGATTGTTTATTCTCTTTAATCTTAATTTATCCGAATTTACTTCAGCAGTGCTGGTATTAGGATTGATAAGTGCTGCCTATCAGTCTCAGATCTTTAGAGGCAGTATTAAATCAATTGGTGAAGGACAGATGCTGGCAGCAATATCTTTAGGTATCAAAAAATATGATGCAATATTAAGTATCATATTGCCACAGGCTTTACGCATTTCCATACCCGGTTGGTCTAATGAATATGCCATTTTACTTAAAGATTCTGCAATAGCCTATGCTATAGGGGTGATGGAAGTGTTAACCAGGGCCCAATTTGTTGCCACACGAACATATAAACCATTACCGATTTTTTTCATAAGTGCTATCATCTTCATCATTTTAACCTATGGTGGAGTAAAATTACTCGCTCTTTTAGAGAAAAAAGTTAGGATTCCTGGCTATGGAGAGGAGAGATGAATTTGGAAAAAGCAGACCATGATAATGGAGTTGTTCTACGTGTAGAGGATATACATAAAACTTATGGGAAGAATGAGATCTTAAAAGGAGTATCTTTCCATATCAAAAAAGGTGAAACAATAGTCATCATCGGTGCCTCAGGCAGCGGAAAGAGTACCCTCCTCCGCTGTATCAATCAGCTGACCATTCCCGAGAAGGGAAGAATCTGGTTAGAAGGTGAAGAGGTCACCCATCATATGAAGGAGATAAGCCATTTCCGCCAGAGGATAGGAATGGTCTTTCAAGATTTTAACCTCTTTGACCACCTCTGTGCGGTAAGAAATGTTGAGATAGGCCTCATTAAAGTTAAAAAAATGGACAAGAAGCAGGCCAGAGAAATTGCCATGGAAGAGTTAAGACGTGTGGGATTGGAAAGGCAGGCCAATCAATACCCGGCACAACTATCAGGTGGACAGAAGCAGAGAGTCTCCATCGCCAGAGCCCTGGCCATGAATCCCACCGTTATGCTATTTGATGAGCCAACATCAGCTCTTGACCCTGAACTTATTGGAGAAGTATTAGAGGTAATGAGGGATTTAGCCATGGGAGGAATGACCATGGTGGTGGTAACCCATGAGATGGGTTTTGCCCGTTCTGTTGCCAATGAAATAATATTCATTGAAGGCGGCAAGATACTTGATCAGGGTACCCCCCATAAACTTTTTACTAACCCGGAACATGAACGGACCAGGCAATTTATTTGTAAGATTGATGAGCTTTACGGAAAGACGGAAAAATAAAAAATGAATACCATGCACTTTATTACAGATATACTTTTTCCTCCTTTGTTAGAAGGATTAGGGGTTACTCTTAGATTGATTGTTTATTCCGTACCATTTGGTTTTATCGCCGGTATTCTAATAGCAGTGGGAAGGGTTTATGGAAACAAGTTAATTTCCACTTTTTGTTTTTTATATACTTTATTTTTCAGAGGAGCACCTCTATTGGTTCAACTTTTTATTCTTTATTTTGCACTTCCCTCTATCGGATTATACCTCTCTTCCTTCACAGCGGCTGTTATAGGCTTTATACTTTGTAGTGCCGCTTACCATTCAGAATATATCAGGGGAGCTATCCAATCTATAAAGAGCGGTCAGATGATGGCTGCTGAAGCTCTGGGTATGTCAAAAATACAGGCAGTTTCATCAATTATTCTTCCCCAGGCTTTAAGAAGGGCAATACCCGGTTGTTCCAATGAGATAATTTATCTGGTCAAATATTCTTCGCTGGCCTATATGGTTGCCTGCGTAGAGTTAACCGGTGCCGGGAAAGTCATCGCTTCCCGTTATTTTGAATATACCTTAGTATTTTCAATCGTGGGAATAATATATTTAATAATGACTTCCGTGGTTACTATTGGATTGAATAGCCTGGAGAGAAAAATGGAAATCCCCGGGATCGGGAAGTAATAATATATTATAAAAGAGGGTAATTCTTTTGGCTAAAATTGGTAAATTAACCATTCAACTTTTAATATCATCTGAAGAAGAAGAAAAAGAACTTTTAAAAAAGATTGCTCAATTGGGGTATAAATATGCTATAGGAAGAGCAGGCACCATGGATAGTAAAGCAGTAATAGCAGCAATTGAGATCACAGCAAAAAGGGAAGGAATCATCATAAATAGCAGTACCTATAGAGAAGAACACGCTCTTTACCATACCACTCTAAATGCCTTAAGGGGTCTCTGCAGGGGAGAGATTGGCATTGGTAGCCTGCTGAGGACTGTGGGAGTGAAGTTTGTTATTTTGAGAGGACCTATGGATACTGATAATATTGGAAAAGATCCTGGAGAATGGATATCGGTAGGAATTTATGGCATGATAGGGGCTCCTATCAAAGGATTTGAACATGAAGCCATAGGCCTCGAGATTAATGATATTTAAATTTTTTTATTAAAATTAGTATTTTTAGATGAAAAATTGACGTTTAAATTGCATCAAAATATATTCAGGTACGATCGCCTTTTTAGTATTTAACAGAAATATTTAGGAACTGTTTTGAGCATCATTGCTTAAAGCAGTTTTTTTATCTGATTTAAAATGCCCAATTGATAAAACTTATTCTTCAATCCGATGATATCCTTTTATTTTTTTCAGTTTTATTTTTGATTGGTAAAATGGAGAGGGGAATTTTTTTATTCTTCCCATATAATAGAGTTTACTTTATAATAAAAATGATTTTGAACAATTTTATATTAGGTATTGAGATTTTTTATGTCGGCTCTGATGAGTAAATTGGGAATATTACCAGGTATTTAAAATTAAGAAAATGATAATAGATAGTTTTTAAGTCTTTCTATTATAAAAATTATCAAAAATATCTGGTTTTTTCTTAAATAATATTGTAAAATATTGGAGGTATTAATAATGAGTGTTCATATTAGTGCGGAAGTGGGTGATATTGCTCCTACTGTATTATTACCAGGTGATCCCATGCGAGCTAAGTACATCACAGATAATTACCTGGAAGAATCCTATTGTTACAACAAGGTAAGAGGAATGTATGGTTTTACTGGTCGATATCAGGGGAAATTAATTTCAGTACAGGGAACCGGAATGGGTGTACCCTCTATTTCTATTTATCTCCATGAATTGATTACTCAATATCAGGTTCGTAATTTAATAAGGATAGGTAGTTGTGGTGCTATACAGCCTGATATAAAGATTCGAGATATAATTCTGGCTATGAGTGCCTCCACTGATTCCAGTTTGAACAAAATCCGCTTCAAGGGGAATGATTATTCTCCCACTGCTTGTTATGAGCTGCTCAAGAAAGCTGAGCTAATTGCCCAGGAAAAATTTTTACCGGTGAAGGTTGGTACTATTCTCACTACAGATATGTTTTACCATGATGATCCTGACTATTGGCGTTTATGGGCATCTTACGGTGTTTTAGCACTAGAAATGGAAACTGCTGCTTTATACACTATAGCTGCAAAATATAAAGTAAAGGCCCTTTCTATTTTAACAGTCAGTGACAGCCTGGTTACCCAAGAAGAGACCAGTTCTGCAGAAAGAGAGAAGACTTTCACTAATATGGTGGAAATAGCTTTAAATTTAGTAGAATAAGAAAATTTAGATATCTGGTTGAGTTAGAAATAGTAAGCTAACTATATATAAGATAGAGGAAAGAATAAATAATTTTAAAAAAGATTGATTTTTTTAAAATTTTCTGTTATTTTATGTAAGTTTCTTAAATAATTTTAATGGAAAAAGAGGGTAAAAGAAATGGATTATTTGGGAAATCATCTTTTAGTAGAATTGTATGAATGTGATTCACTAAAACTAAACGATCAGAATTTGCTGGAAAAAATATTAAGAGAGGCGGTAAGAATCTCTGGGGCTACTGCTCTAAAGGCATCTTTTCATCAATTTGCACCCCAGGGCGTCAGTGGTGTTATTGTTATTGCTGAATCTCATTTTACGATTCATACCTGGCCTGAATATGGTTATGCTGCACTGGATATCTTCACGTGTGGATATAGCATTAATAATCAAAAAGCTCTTGATTACATTGAGAAAGAGCTGGATGTAAAAACTCTATCAGTTACTGAAATAAAAAGAGGCAACATCCATTTTCCATTAAAAATAGCTAAAAAAATATCTTCTGAGGTAGGTGTGCTTTAAAATGGAAAAAATAAAAGATTTGAAAGAATATTATAATAAAGAGAAGGCATGGGGTTTGCTGACCAGCATTGATTTATATTACTGTAATCCTGAATTGATTCGGGACGCAGAGGCAATAAAACGCTATGTAGAGGAGTTATGCCGGTTGATTGAGATGAAAAAATTTGGGGATACACAGGTGGTTAATTTTGGAGAGGATGAGAGGGTATCAGGTTATTCAATGACCCAATTAATTGAGACATCTTTGATTTCCGGCCATTTTGCCAATCTGACCAATACTGCTTATATAGATATTTTTAGTTGTAAATACTATGATCCTCAAACGGCAGCTGATTTTACACAGAAATTTTTTCAGGGTAAAGAGATGAAGATTCACTATGTTTTGAGGAGATAGTTGTTTTGAATAAGATAGAGCTATGGTTTGGAGAGCAGTATGGGCGAGAAAACGGGCGCTATTTACAGATACAGGTAGATAATGTTCTGGAAAAAGTAAAATCACCCTTTCAGGAAATAGCTGTGGTAAACTCGCCTGCTTTCGGTAAAATTCTTGTTAATGATAGTATTGTTATGCTTACTGAGGCAGATGAAGCTGGGTATCATGAAATGATTGCGCATGTGCCATTATGTGTCCATCCTAAGGCTGAAGAAGTGCTGGTGATAGGAGGAGGGGATGGAGGAACTGTTCGGGAAATACTGAAACATTCTGATGTTAAAAGAGTAGATGTCTGCGAAATTGATGAACAGGTTGTTGAGGTCTGCCGCAGGCATTTTCCGGATATGGCAAACAGTTTTGATAATGATAAAGTACACCTCTATTATCAGGATGGAGCTCAATTTCTTACCGTTCGGAGAAATCAGTATGATGTTGTAATTGTTGACTCTACAGATCCTGTTGGGCCGGGAATTACATTATTTACTGAACAATTTTATCAATCCATATTCCATTCCTTAAAAGAGGACGGGATTGCGGTAAGTCAGATGGAATCAATCTTCTGGCATGGGAAGTTTATCCAGAACACCTTTCTCTTTCTTAACAGAATATTTCCTATTGCCCGATATTACTTTACTATGGTACCCACTTATCCCAGCGGGATGATCGGGTTTAGCTTGTGTTCTAAAAAGTATCATCCTGTTGAGGACTTTAAGCCGGAAAAGACGGAAAAATTGACAAATTTAAAGTATTACCATGCGGAGCTTCATAAAGCAGCTTTCATTCTACCTGCTTTTGCTCAAAAACTGATTTAACGAAGAGGAGGCTCTCGTCTTTTAGATGTAGAGCCTCCATTTTGTTTGCAATAAATAATGGAATATTTCCATCACACTTTTTTGTTTTTGTCAAATTACCATAATATAATTCCTGTTTTGGTTTATTTATTATGACAGATATTAGTATTTCCTCTGGAATAAAACAGTCCTGTCCCCATGTCCGGCTGGGGGTCATCTGCTCAGATATAAAATATGAAAAGAAAAACAGCGAACTCTGGCATGTGATTAAAGGAGCAGCTGAGCAAATTGAAAATTCTCTCAATCAGGATCAGATAACTAACCTTCTTGTTATCAGGCATACCCGAGAAGCCTATCTTGCCTTAGTGGTCTTCCCCCGATAATCCGGACACAAAGTTAAGACACTTTCTCTAACATTAACATCTCATATTCCTCCGGACTGTAGTAGCCGAGGGAGGAATGTAATCTTTCCCTGTTGTAAAAAATTTCAATATATTCAAAAATAT
>JAKQEP010000160.1 GCA_029556475.1 Candidatus Atribacteria bacterium | reverse complement strand
CTTACGCAATACGGACTTATTACGGATGCCATCCGTAATGGGTGAGCAATGGGTAGGCAATGCAATTAAGGAAGAACCGGAAAAGAAGGATAATAGCTTATTATAAAAACAGATATAAAGTCAAATCTAAATTATGCGTTTTTAAAAATGCCTTAAAGGACTTATCAGCATAAAGGAAAAAAATGTCTTTACGAAAACCGGCTATTTACAATTTTGGCTATTAACTCTTGAGTGGAGGAATAATGCGAAGAATAATACTAAGCAGCATCTTAATTCTGCTGCTTATCTGCCTTGTCCAAAACCTGTTTGCTGCTGGAGAAACTATATATGATATTAAGGTTATCGGAGCTGAAAATATAGATCCGGAACTGGTTATTACTGCACTTAGTATTAGAATTGGAGATACTCTTGACCCTGAAGCTGTAGCAAAATCCATCCGTAATTTGTATAAAATGGGCATATTTTCTGATATTCAAGTGGAATCTGAACCCTATCGGACAGGAATAACCCTACTGATAAAAATTCAAGAAAATCCCATAGTTAGCAATATTGAATATATTGGTTTCAAAGCAGTAAAGCGGGAAAGAATAGATGAACTGGTAAATATTAAGGTTGGCAGTTACTGGAGTGAAGGAGTTAAAAATCATTTAGTAAATAAGCTGAAAAATGAATATGCCACCAAGGGTTTCAGCAACGCAGAAATTCAGGTATTTGAATCTCGTTTACCCGATAACAAGGTGGGTTTGAAAATTCAGGTAAATGAAGGGAAAAAGGTCTCTATTAAACAGATAACTTTCGTAGGAAATAGCTATTTTGAAGATAAGACCTTGCAAAAAAAGATGAAAACCAAATCCGCTAGTTTCCTGCGTTCAGGCAATTTTGAGCAGGAAAAATTTGACGCTGATTTGCAAGCACTTACTGCTTTTTATAAGAAAAACGGATTTATTGATGTGGTGATAGGTCCCTACGAAATTCAACCGCTGGGAGAAAAACACATTGAAATCGTGATTAATGTTTATGAAGGCACCAAGTATAATTTCGGGGGTATAACTATTGAGGGAAATGAGTTTTTTTCTTCTGAAGAACTGCAAGCTGCTTTCACAATGAAAATCGGCGAGCCCTTTGACCAGGAGATCTTTGATAACGAACTGCGTAATATTTATTCTAAATACTTTGATGAAGGATTTATCTATGTATCTATTGTGCCAAATTATGTTAAAGAAGGTGACCAATTAATCGTAAACCTGAAAATCAATGAAAACAACCGTGCCCGAATTCGCCAGATACATATTACAGGCAATAAAAGAACAAAGGAAAAAGTTATCCGGCGGCAGCTGGAAGTTTCACCTGGGGATTATTTTCGTCAGACCCAGGTGCTGCTAAGTCAGCAAAACATTTACAATTTGGGTTTTTTTGAACAGGATATCCGTCTGGATTATTCTCCTATAAATAAAGAAGGGGATATAGATTTACAGTTTGATGTTATAGACCGTTCTAGTGGAACTGCTAATGGGGGAGTGGGCTATAATTCTCAGGATAAATTTGTAGGTCAGCTCTCTGTGTCACAAAATAATTTGTTTGGTAATAACTGGTCAACTAGTCTAAGCTGGGAATTTGGAGGCAACACTCAAAACTTTGAATTTGCTTTCACTAATCCTAATTTGCTGGATACCGATATTCTTTTGGGAAGTAATCT
>JAKQEP010000086.1 GCA_029556475.1 Candidatus Atribacteria bacterium | reverse complement strand
CATTGTCCTCAGTTTTATGTGCAATAATCTTATTACCTTTAAGAGTAATGTTGTTTTAGGCGGCGGAGGGCTTTTTTCTTGTGCTGATTAACGCGTTCCACACTGATATTTAAAATTTGGGCAATTTCTTTAAGGGTCTTTGTTTCGTTGAATGTCAATTCCAAAATGGTTTTTTCCAAAGGTGGCAGATCCTGCGTAAATTTTAGGCTTAGATTACTATCTTCCCTATCCGGTGGAGCAATCGGACTTTCTTTTGTGCTAATATTTGCAGCTTCCGATGTGCCATTCGCTTTTGTAATATTCTCATTAAAGTCCTTTTCTATTAGGGAGGAAGTTTTTTTTAGCGCTTCTATTATTTGTTTTTTTATCCAATAAGTGGCGTAAGTGGTAAATTGAGTATCTTTTTCAGGAAGGAAATGTTTGCCTGCTTTCAGCAAACCCAAAAGCGATTCCTGTTTCAGGTCTTCCCAATCCAACCCTTTATTCCGATATAGTTTAGCGATGCTGTAAGCAAAATTGTCATAGCGTTCAATTAGTTCATCGGGAGTCAGTTCAATCATTATTATCCAGTTGGTTGGGTTGTGTTAAGGGTAATAAAATACTAAAAATAGTGCCTTTTCCGGGTTCACTTTGGACGGTTATTCTGCCTTTATGTAATTGAACGATGTGTTTTACAATTGCTAAACCCAGTCCGGTTCCGCTTTGGGTTTTATTTCTGGCAGGATCTGCTACATAGAATCGTTCAAAGATACGCGGTAAATGAATATTATCAATTCCCATACCGGTGTCCGAGACCTCAAAATTTGCTTCTTTATCAGCTAATTTACAGCGGATGGTAATTCCTCCTGTAGTAGTGTAACGCAAAGAATTTTGGACTAAATTGATGAATACCTGTTCCAATTTAAAAGGATCACAAACAAGGCGGGGTAAATTATCATCCAGTTCTATTTTGAGATAAAGTCCCTTTTCTTCTACCATCGGGGTTAAAATCAGGGCAATATTCGCCAAAAAAGTAACTAAATTAATCTCCTGCAATTCAAGAAATTCGGTTCTTTCCAACCGGATAAGCTCTTCCAAATCGCTGATTAGATAGATTAATCTTTGAGTATGATTTTGGATTATTTTCAAATACTTTCTGTTTGCATCATTGATATTTTCTTCCATTGCTTCAGCGAAACCGCTGATCGCAGTTAAAGGGGTGCGCAATTCATGAGCCAGATTTACTACAAAGTCCTTTTTCATTTGCTCTACCTGACGGATTTCATCTATATTTTGCAAAATGAAAACCCGGCGTTTGGCAACATCGTTATGAGTGCTGGAAAATAAATAATAATGATTGTCTATAGCAATTTCTTTCATCAGTTTATCTATACTGAGTTCACAATCTTTTATAAAAGATAGCAAAACAGGGTCTCTAATTACCTCCCAGTAATAAGTATTATTTCCGGTTTCTATATTTCCAAAGAGATTGATAAAAGGTTGATTTGCCCATTCCAGTTTACCCGCTAAGTTTTGAGACCATAAAATATCATCAATGGAACTAAGAACTAAACGCAATTCTTCACGGTGGATTGCCAAATGGTGAATTGTTTTATCCAGCTTTTCCAGCATTATATTTAATTCCTTACTTAATGCATTTAATTCTTTTATTTGCAATTCGGGAAAGCGTAAAGTGTGCTTTCCTTTAGATACTTGCAACGCTGTTTGCAGAAGCAGAGAAAGCTGTTTCTTCCAGAAAACGATTATATTCCCGGCAACCAAAACAGCTATAAGAATTATTATAATAGCAGAAAGCCAGATTGGGATATTAATTAGCATTAGAATAAACCCGGACACTAAAAGAAAAGCAAAAGATAAAATCACTAACAGAGATAAACTAACCTTTTTTATGATCATCTTCTACCTCGTCGGAAAATTGATAGCCCACTCCTCTTATATTTTTAATCAAATAAGCATAATCACCAAGTTTTTCTCTTAAATTACGAATGTGAACATCAATTGTGCGTTCAATTACGATCTTATCATTGCCCCAAAGATAATCCAAAATCTGACTGCGATTATAAACCCATCCGGGTCTTTTAGTAAGCAGCTGCAGGATTTTAAATTCCGTTAAAGTAAGGTCTATCCGCTTTCCTTTAATCCAGACCTCATAATGATTAAAATCTATAATGAAATCCTCAGTAATGGATAACACATTTTTACTGCTTTCCCAATTACTCCGTCTCAAAATTGCTTTTATTCTGGCAATAAGTTCTCTACCTTCAAAGGGTTTGGTTACATAATCATCTGCACCATAATCCAAGCCCTTAATTTTATCTTCCAGGTCTGTTCTTGCCGTTAACATAAGAATAGGGATTTCTTTAGTTGATTTATCATTTTTTACTCTTTTACAAACTTCCATACCATCCATATCCGGCAACATTAAATCCAGAATAATAAAGTCCGGATGCTCTATTTTAAGCAAATTGAGCATCGGCAGGGCTGTTTTAAAACCTTTAGTAACAAATCCTGCACTCTCCAATTTCATTCTGATTAGTTCCAGAATGTCTTTTTCATCCTCAACTACAAATATTTTTTTACCTTT
>JAKQEP010000046.1 GCA_029556475.1 Candidatus Atribacteria bacterium | reverse complement strand
CAGGCTACGATTTCGCTATTGCTTCTTCTCTCCCACGCCTTGCGGTGTGAGACTTGCAAGTCGCTCTGGGGTTCGTCGGCAACTACGCCCCTTGTGGACTTTCACCACAGATTGACGGCATGCCCGTCATACATAAAAGAGCCGGCACTTCTCTCTAAAAATTGAAGTGCCGGCTTTTTATTAAATTTCTTCTTCAATCCGCTCAGGAGATTTTAAAAAAAGCTTAGCCTGGTTTTCAAAATAATATAATAGATACATCAAAAAAGAGGAAAAGATGGCCAGTGTGGACACTAATAACCAGATATTTTCTACTTTATAGTAGGTGATAAACAGACCGGAGAGATATGGACCAAAGATAAACCCTGAACCAATCAAAATATGAATAATAGCGCTAAATCTGCCCCTATGAGTGATAGGAGTATGATTAATTATATAGACATCTGAATAAGTAGAGGCAATTATCTCACCGAGAGTCCACAAAATTGTGGAAAGGGCGAACAAGGGTAAGTTGGTGCTGAAATAAATTACTCCAAAACCAAGAGCATAAAGAATTCCTGCCAATGAAACATTTAAAACCGGTTCGATTCTTCTGGTTATACTGATGATAATAACAGTGAGGAAGATTACTACCACCCCATTGATAGTCATAATGGTCCCAAAATACTGTGGTCCATTATCCCCGAATATATTTATCATCTGTAGGGGCAAGGTAAACTCACTTTGAACATAAATAAAAGAATATAGAGTAAAAATAAAGGTAAAAATTATCAGATAAGGCCTGGAGAGCAATACCCGGTATATACTGCCCTCTTCTGCCCTTTCACTATTGTACTCTGTTGTACTGGATTTTCCCAAATTATTAGGACCTGGCAAAGTCTCTGAAATCAAGAAATAAACCAGTGCAACTGAAATAAGGGTGGTAGCTGTATCTCCCACAAAGAGCAGTTTTAGATAATTATTATATAGTAATCCGGCAATTAAGGGACCTATGGCAAATCCTATATTCATACCGAGATAGAGCAGGGAAAAGGCTGCTTTTCTATTATCCGGATTAGTTAAGTCCGCCACCATTGCCTTCATAGCGGGATAATTGGCACCATTAAAGACAGCCGATAGAACCAACAGCCAGGGAATTATTTCATTCTGTCCGATTTGACCAACCAGCAAACAGAAAAAGACAAATAATGCTGAAAGAGTGCTAAAGATGATAAATATTTTTTTTCTGCCAAATACATCAGACAGCTTTCCTCCCAAAAGCAAGCCCGGTACTTTTGCAGCGGTGGCCATCATCACATAAAAACCAGCTTTCTGTTCGTTGAATATAAGTGTTTTAGTAAAAAAAATAGCCAGAAAAGGAAAGACAAAATTGCCCGCAGAGCTTACTATCTGGGCAAAAAATAATATGAACATACTTCGGGGCAATTTGGTATAATCTTCAAAAAGATTTTTAATATTCATTTAGTCAGACACCAATTAAACCTAATTACTTATCTTATTTTTTATTTATTCTATCATTGCTCCTCCCTATTTTTTTCAGGAGCAATTTTATTATAAATTCTATTCAAAATAAGAAGGCAGTAACTTAAATCTCTCCTCGCACTTTGAAAAAAGTAATGGCTAAATTCTCCATCATCCTGGTTATCTCATGTCTGACAATTTGTTTAATCTCTCTCTTATCACAAAATCCCAGTACTTCATCTTTCCACATCTCATAGTTTTTATAGGTGCCTGCTCTGCATTCAATGTAATAAGCTATTGGAAATTCTTCCCCTACCGTCCATACCCTGAACCAGATACTTCCAACTTTTTTAGCCTTTTCTTCCTCTTGATAGAGATAAGCTTCTCCAGCAATTATTTCTTGAAAAGGAATGGCAGCAAAATTATTCTTATATTTTAAGCGGGCATAATCAGTAAGTTCTTCGCTGGTTAGGCCAATTGAGAAAGTCTGTTCCCCCTGCACTTTTACATTTATATAGCCAAAGGTCTCCACATCCTTAAAATCACGATATAAAATTTCATCAAGGGATTCCTGAGAATTTATAGCACTGCCGAAGGTAACAAAGATAAACAGGAATAGCAAAAATGCTAAAAATTTCTTTTTCATATTTTGTTCACCCCTACTCTATATGTACTCATCTATTTTAAGGTCTGATGTTTTAATATAATTTGTTCAACCAATAAATCTAATTTTTTAAAATCCTCAGCCCGGGGATGACTCCTGGCAATAACCGTTGGCAATAACTCGACCTTTAAGTTACCAATTATCTGCAATATATCCTGTTCCATTTTGCTTCCCCAACCAAATGAACCTATAATTCCTGCAAAGCGTGTTTTTGGTCTTAAAAGTTTACAGAGATAGGCAGCATAAACAATCTGAGGATGTGGTCCAGTCAATACTGTAGGGGAAGCTAAGATTACTGTCGCCGCATCAACCAGTGCCATTGCCAACTCACCAATATCGGTATTAGTCAAATGGTAGGGAGTTACCTTTTTTCCTCTCTTAATTAATTGCTCCACTAAATATTTCACCATAGCTTCAGTGCTACCATGCATAGAAATATAGGGAACAACCACCTCATCTTTGACTGAATCCGATACCCATTCCTGATAATTTTTTAAAATAAAATCAGGATTTTTATAAATTGGTCCATGGCTGGGGGCAATAATATCAATATCAATCTCTCTAATCTTGTGGAGATGATTCTGAATATTGTTCCGAAAAGGCATCATAATCTCGGCGTAATAACGTTTGGCAGCCAGGTAATTTTTAATATTATCCTGGGACCACAACTCGCTACTAGCAAGATGGGAACCAAACAGGTCACAGGTAAATAGAATTTTCTCTTCTGGCAGATAGGTTAAAAAGGTCTCAGGCCAGTGCACCCATGGCGCAAAGATAAACTGAATTTCAAAATCGGCAAAATGAAATATTTCATTATCTTTAATTTCAATAAAATCTTCTTCATTTAAATGCAATTCATCTTTTAACAAGTCCAAACATTTTCGATTGGCAATAACCTTACAACCCGGAAACCTGTCCAATACCTTCCCTATAGAGCCAGAATGGTCCTGTTCGGCATGCTGGGCAATAATATAGCTTATCTTCTCTACCTCTGATTCTTCAATATTCTGAAGAAATTCCTCCATTTTAGAGGGGTCAGCAGTATCTATCAATAATGCTTCTTTCTGATTCTTTAGTAGATAGGAATTATAACTGGTTCCATCGGGCAAGGGAATGAGTTCATCAAAAAGCCTTCTATTCCAATCAATAATCCCTATAGAATAAACATTTTTAGAAATTTCTTTTAAAGCCAAAATTATTCCTCCTTTTCAAATTCATCTTTACCAGCACCACATAAAGGACAAACCCAGTCATCCGGCAAATCGTCAAAAGATGTTCCCGGTTCAATGCCAGAGTCAGGGTCTCCTTTTTCAGGGTCGTAAATATAGCCGCAAACTGTACAGATGTATCGTTCCATAGACACACCTCCTCTCCTCGTTTATTGATTTAATTTTCTGTCTTTCTATAGAAGAAGTTTACCACCTCAGCTATTCTGCTAAATTCAGATTTCGGTAATTCTTTCTTTGATCAGATTCAAGACCATATCCGGCTGCGCCCTTCCCTTTGTATGCCTCATAACCTGTCCCACTAAAAAATGGATTGCCTTCTCTTTCCCAGAAGCAAAATCCTGCACTGTCTCAGGATTATCCCTGAGAACTATTCTAATTATACCATCAATCTCCTTTTCATTGCTAATTTGAGTAAAGCCGCTATTTTGAACTAAAACGGCGGCACTTTGACCTGTCTTAAACATCTGCTCAAAGATATTTTTGGCAATCTTTACACTGATAACATCCTGGTCAATTAATTTTAACAATCCGACTAATGCGGAGGGAGATACTGGAGATTTCTCCATTCCTATATTTTCCTCACCAAGATAATGCAATAATTCTCCCAGAATCCAGTTAGCTAATTTCTTATAATTATTATAGCTTTTAGCGGCTTTTTCAAAATAATCACCTAATGGTTTTACTTCTACCAGGCGATTGGCATCGTAGCCAGAAAGGTGGTAATCTACCATAAACCTTTCCTTTCGCTCTGCCGGTAATTCAGGAATATTTTTCTTAATACCATCAATCCAACTCTGTTCAATAGTCAAAGGTAACAAGTCTGGTTCAGGAAAGTACCTGTAATCCTGAGCCCTTTCTTTACTTCTCATAAAGACAGTCTCACCAGATTCCTCATCCCAGCGTCTGGTCTCCTGTGATACCTTGTCTCCCTGTTCAATCAATTTTCTTTGTCGCATTACTTCATAATCAAGAGCTTCTTTTATAGCTTTAAATGAATTCATATTTTTTATCTCAGTTTTTGTTCCCAGCCTGCCACTATTTTCTTCCCTGATAGAAATATTGGCATCACAACGCATAGAACCGCTCTCTAAATTCCCATCACAAACACCCAGATATTGTACTATATTTCTCAATTTCTGTAGAAAAACTATTGCTTCCTGGGGAGACTGAATATCAGGTTCTGTTACTATCTCCAAGAGAGGAATACCGGAACGGTTATAATCAACCAGCGAACAGACTGCTGCACCATCCTTCTCCAGATGAATCAGCTTGCCGGCATCCTCTTCCATATGTATTCTATTAATTCTTATCTTTTTATTTTCTAATGGTTCTTCCATCTCTATTTCCAAAAAACCATTTACTGCTAAAGGCTGGTCATGCTGGGATATTTGATATCCTTTTGGCAAATCAGGATAGAAATAGTGTTTCCGATGGAAAATATTAGTTCTGTTGATATGACAATTAAGAGCAAGGGCAGTTTTTAAAGCTAATTCCACTACTTTTTTGTTGAGTACCGGAAGGGCCCCCGGTAAACCAAGACATACCGGACAGGTATGGGAATTAGGTTCCCGGTCAATATAATCTGTACTACAATTACAGAATATTTTGCTATCAGTTAAAAGCTGAATATGTATCTCTAATCCAATTACCGTATTACTTTCCATTGACAACTCCTATTTTCTCCTTTACTGAAATATACTGGGGTTATAAAAAACTATTTATTGTTTTTATAGTTTCAGAATTTGTTAAAATAATAAATTTGGTTCGACTGTGTTGATTTCTTTTAATTCTTGCTCTAAATTATAAGCAACCCTCAACATCTTTTCTTCCTGGAAAGGGCCTCCTATAATCTGAAGTCCAACTGGTAACCTTTCCTTTGAGGTAAAGCCACAATTAATTGATAAAGCAGGTAAACCAGCCAGATTAACCGGTATGGTGTAAGTATCTGCTAAAAGCATGGTCAACTGGTTATCTATTCTTTCCTCTATTTCAAAAGGCGGAATTGGGGTAGTAGGCCCAATTATTAAATCATATTTTTGAAAAATATTTTCAAAATCTTTCCTGATGAGATTTCTAATTTTCTTTGCTTTTAAATAATAGTCTTCGTAGTGTCCTGAACTTAAAAAATAAGTGCCGAGGATTAACCTTCTCTTCACCTCAGAACCAAAACCTTCACTTCTTGTTTTTAGATACATATCTTCTAAATCACCACTGCCCTCCATCCTTAAACCATATTGTATTCCATCAAACTTAGCTAAATTAGAACTCGCCTCTGCCATAGCTATTATGGAGTATGCTGATAAGGCATATTCCAAATTGGGCAAGGAAATCTCTTCTATTTCTCCTCCCAGTTTTAAGATTTTATTAAGAGAGTCTGCTACTCTTTCTTTTACCTCGATGTTTAATTCCTGCTTAAAAAATTCTTTTGGTACAGCAAATTTTAAATCTTTGATACCTTCTCCTGTACAGGATAACAGGAAATCAGGAACAGAAATATGGGATGAGGTTGAATCAAGAGGGTCATAACCAGAAATAATATTCATCAACATAGCTGTATCTTTAACCCCTTTACTTAAGATGCCTACCTGGTCCAGAGAAGAAGAACTTGAAATAACTCCATAGCGGGATATCCTCCCATAAGTGGGTTTAATGCCCACAATACCACAAAAAGAGGCCGGTACTCTAACTGAGCCACCGGTATCAGTGCCCAGGGCAATTAATGTCTCATGGGAAGCAACTGTCACCGCCGAACCACCACTGGATCCACCAGGAACCCTGTTTATGTCCCAGGGGTTAAGGGTAACCTGAAAGGCAGAATTTTTAGTGGTGGAGCCCATAGAGAATTCATCGAGATTGGTTTTACCTATGATAATAGCTCCTGCATCTTTTATCCTGCTGGTAACTGTTGCATCATAGGGAGGTATAAATCCTTTCAATATTCTGGAGGCACAGGTGGTTTCCATTCCTTTGATGCAAATATTATCTTTTATAGCTACAGGCAAGCCGGCTAAAGGTGGTATATCATTATCTTTTATTCTCCGGTCCATCTTCTTTGCTTCTGACAAAGCCTCTTCCAGATTAATAAATAAATAGGCTTTCAGGGTATGTTCAATTCTATCGATTTGCTGAAAAATGTCTCTGACCACTTCTTCTACACTAATCTCTCTACTTTTTACCATATTCAGGTAATCAACTGCTTTTAGTTCATTTAATTGCAAAATTATATCCTCCGCCTTCCATCAAAAATTTAATAATCTTTTTTATCTCCCTCATTACAAAATACCGGGAACCTCAAAAGAACCATTCTTCTTACATCTGGTCATTCCCAGAACTGTATCCTGAGGTAAAGAAGGTTTAACAATATCTTCATGATAGTGCTCCAAAGAGGTTAAGTTTTTATGATAATCGAATTGTATCTTTTCAGCATCCCATTTATCTGTTTTAGCAAAAAAAGAGAAGGTATTATTTAGTTGTTCAGAAAGCAATTTTAACTGCTCCTCAGACAATTCCAGTTTGGCACTCCTGGCTACTTCTCCAATTTCTTTTACAGTTGCCATTTTCTCGTCTATTACCATTACCAATTGGTCCTTTCTACATTAGCTTTTCAACATTTTTTTAAAATCGTCTTCTTCAATTATCTTAATGTTTAAATCTTTTGCTTTTTGATATTTTGAGCCAGGGTCCCGCCCCAATAAGAGGAAATCCGTTTTTTTGGAAACGCTGCTGGATACCCGGCCTCCTAATTTTTCAATCAAGTCTCTGGCTTCTTCTCTGGTAAAGTGTTCTAAAGTTCCCGTTAAAACAAACTGCAGTCCTTTCAAACTGCCTTCCTCGACTGCCTTTTTTTGGGCTAAAAAATTAACCTCTGCCTGTTGTAATTTTTTAATAATATCTATATTCTCCTTTTGCTTAAAGAATAGGAGAATACTCTCTGCCATAATAGGACCAATGCCTTCAATACCAACCAAATCTTCTAAACTAAATTTCTCCAAATCAAAAAGACTGTCGATCTTTTCTGCCAATAATTGAGAGGCATAAATACCTATATGCCGAATACCAAGGGCATAAATTAAACTGGAGAGCGGCCTATTCTTACTATTTTCAATAGCCTGAATAATATTATGGGATGATTTCTCAGCCATCCTTTCCAGATTTATAAGGTCTTCTTTTTTTAGGTAGTATAAATCAGCAAAATCTTTAATGATTCCCTTATCTACCAGTTGATTGATAAGAGCTGGTCCCAATCCTTCCATATCCATTGCACTGCGAGAGACAAAATGTTTAATCTTCTCCTTGACCTGGGCGGGACAGGAAAGGTTATTACAGCGAGAAACAATTTCTTCATTTATTTTTACGACCTGTGAACCGCAAATAGGACAGCGGTCAGGCATCTGAAAAATCTTTTCTTTTCCACTTCTTTTTTCTTTAATCACCTGAACAATCTCAGGAATTATTTCACCGGCTTTCTGGACCAGTACGGTATCACCGATTCTTATATCCTTCCTCTTTATTTCATCTTCATTGTGCAGTGTAGCCCTTTGCACTTTAGAACCAGAGATAAAAATTGGTTCTAATACTGCCACAGGAGTAAGTGCTCCTGTCCGCCCAACTCCCACAATAATATCTTTCACTATGGTAGTCATCTGTTCAGCCGGAAATTTAAATGCTATCGCCCACCTGGGGCTCCTGCTGGTTGACCCTAATCTTTCTCTCAATGTTAACTGATTAACCTTAATTACCATTCCATCAATATCATAGTTTAACTCTTTTTTTCTATTCTGCCAGTAATAACAATATTCAACCGCCTCCTCAATAGTAGCACAAAGCTTTATATTGCTATTAACCCTGAATCCGGCATTTTTGAGAAAAACAAGCATATCCATATGGGTAGAAAATAAATCATTGCCCGGAAAAGTAG
Organism: Candidatus Atribacteria bacterium; assembly: GCA_029556475.1. Taxonomy (GTDB): domain Bacteria; phylum Atribacterota; class Phoenicimicrobiia; order Phoenicimicrobiales; family Stramentimicrobiaceae; genus Stramentimicrobium. Next base: position 1,086 of record JAKQEP010000046.1, on the reverse strand, counting down.
CCTGATAAATAAAAGTATCCAATTGCCTGCTGGCTGTTACTGCCGGATCAAGCTGCCGTACAGAACCGGCGGCGGCATTTCTGGGATTGGCAAACAGGTTTTCTAATTTTTTAGACCGTTGTTCATTAAGATTTTTAAAACTTTCCCTGTTCATATACACTTCTCCGTATGCCTCAATTGTATCTATCCCTTTAAACTCTCTCAATTCAAGAGGTATACTTCCTATGGTTCTAAGATTCTGGGTAACATCTTCACCGATCACACCATCACCTCTGGTAGCACCACGATTTAAAATACCATTTTCATAAACTAAGGCAATTGCCAGCCCATCAATCTTTAATTCCACCACATAATCAAAATAGTACCGGGAAAAATTCTTTTTAATACGTGTGTCGAAATCGAATAATTCTTTTTCGGAAAAAGCTTTTGAAAGGCTTAACATAGGAGTCAGGTGTCTGGCAGTAATAAATTGTTCCAAAGGTTTCGCCCCCACCCTCTGGGTAGGAGAGTGGGAAGCAATAAACTCCGGATTCTCCTGCTCTAATTTATTTAGTCGTCTCATCAGCTGGTCATACTCATAATCAGAGACAATTGGCTGGTCAAGGACATAATAGTAGTAGTTATGTCTATTGATTTCCTCTCTCAGTCCTTCAATTTCTTTTTTTATTTCCAGCTTATTTTTCTTTTCTGCCATATTAGTTTATTCTTTTTTTTCTTTAGTATATATCAAAAAGAACAAAAAGCTCAATAGTATAGTAAAAACTATATTCATTGTTAAGGATTTTTTATATAAATTGTGACAGATATTCTCTCCGATAATAATAATCAGAAGATAATTTCTAAAAAATATTTCTGTCCTTTAAGGGGAACATAGGGGAAATACATTTTTTTGGCACAATCTTTTACATAAGTTAATTTTAACAGATTGAACCAGAGATGGACTGTTCATTATAACCTGACTTTTGCAGTTCGGTGATAAAAAGATGCCGTTAAAGCCTTTTGTCGTAAGAGTTTGAAAGCATTTTTGAGTTACAGAAAGTTGTTGTTGATTCAGGCCTTTTTTGTAGCCCCAATTATTTTTTTAAT
>JAKQEP010000025.1 GCA_029556475.1 Candidatus Atribacteria bacterium | reverse complement strand
AAACTACTGAAAGGGATTTCTCTTCCGGTATAAATGTTTCTGCCAATAACACATTGAACAAACACAGCAGAATTAAAATAGCGATTTTAATTATTTTCATTTTCGTTAACCTTTATTCAGCATAAACTAAAAAGAACCTGATGTTAATCTTAAAGCTAACTTCAGGTTCTTTCCAAAATGCTTGTATCTTTTCATTTGGTTACTTTATTTCGTAGATAAGAATACCCTGATCGCGGGCTCCGACTACTAATTTATCATCCATAAATTTAACTGTATTAGTATAACCGCAGGAAGTTAAATGCTGCAGCAATTGCGGTTTTGAGGGAACACTAAGATCAAAAAGATAAATGCCGCCGCCTCCGGAAGAAAGAGCAAGTTTATTACCTGAAACAGTCAAAGCAGTAGCATAGCCCGTTGTATCAAAAGTAGACAGTAATACCGGAGAGGCAGGATTGCTTACATCTACAATATGCAAACCACATTGCCTGCTTGCTACATAAGCAATATTATCACTAAGTTCAACTTTTTGGGCTTCTCCGCTTAAATGAATATTGCCAACCAGATGACGGTCATTACGATCATAAATATATAAACCAAGCTGCTCAGCTGCTATATATATGTAATTATCAGTCAATTTAAAGCCCGCTGCCGCTCCCGGAGAAATTGTAAATACATTGCTGTTAAAAATAGTTCCGTCATAATAATCATATTTGAAACTTCCCGCAGCACAATAGGCACAAACCATTTTATAAGTTCCCTGTGAAAAAGGAACAGGAGTTATAGCAAAGGCATCCAGGTCTTTTATATTACTTGTTCCCCCAATAAAATCCAGCTTATAGATAAGGGAATCCTCATCGGTAGTATCAATTACTCTGATAGCATCCGTTGCCTCTGTATCTACTAAAAACAAAAAATTATGTTCCGGCACTGATGCTATCTTTTTAATTCTTCCTAAAACCTTTTGGCTACCATCTGCAGCCCAAAATTCCGTTATCCACCTAATTTGATAGTCGTTTCTATTAATTCGGGACATTCCACCCTGGTCTTGTGCCACATAAATATAGTTCTCATCAATCTTAATATCCAGAGGATTACCCACAACAGGTAAAGCATATTTCAAAGTTAGCCATTCCTCTTCCTGATATTCAGTATTTC
>JAKQEP010000023.1 GCA_029556475.1 Candidatus Atribacteria bacterium | reverse complement strand
CTCAAATAAGAAGAAAGGAGATTGATTATTTCCAGTTTCTCCAGTAGGAAAACTGTTTACCAGGAAGGAGGGATTTATTCTTACCACGTTAGTAGGAAAAATCTTTACCGAAGGAGTGGGATAAGTGCTTGACATTTACATGGTATTTTGTATTTAGTGAAATACAAAGAAAAACCCCTTCCCGTCATTGCGAGGCGTGAAGCAACGAAGCAGTCCCATCCATTTATACTGGGATAAATTAGATTAAAAGTGAAAAGAGAAATTGTAAGTATGTTTTCTTTCAAAATATTATTATAAAAGGTATAATTAAAGACAATCGAAAATAAGTGAAACACTAAAATAATGGGTATTATTGGACAAGGTGGTGTTTATAATTAAAACAGTAAAAGATTTAAGTTTAGAGGAAATAGAACAATATCGCAAATCCTATAAAGAACGGGAAAAACAAAAAAAGGTAAAAATAAGGCAAAGATACAAAGAAGCCTGGGAGACAGCGAGGGAAGCAGCCGAAATATTATATGGGAAATACAAAGCTAAGAAAGTAGCTATTTTTGGTTCATTGAGAAGCGATGAACTTTTTAATGAGTGGTCTGATATAGATATTGCTGTATGGGGAATTGTTCCTGAATTATACTATAAAGCAATTGCAGAAATCATTTCTTTCAGTCCAATATTTAAAATTGATATAGTTGAACCTGATGATTGTTCTGAATCTTTGAAAAGATTGATAGAAAAAGAAGGTATTATTTTATGAGTAAAAAATATCTTATTTTAATTGAGAATATTAATAACGAGTTAGAAGAAATTAATGCTACTGTTCAAAGAGCAAAAAGAGCTTGGACTTTAGCACTGGAAAAGGATGAGCCGCTCTACTTGGATAGCGTAGCTCTAAGTTTACATGATTTCTATAATGGTTTAGAAAGGTTGTTTGAAAGAATTGCTGAAAGTGTTGATGAATATAAACCTGATGGTATAAACTGGCATAGAGAAATTTTAAATCAGATGAGCCTTGAAGTTCCTAATGTTAGACCCGCAATAATATCTCAAAGTTTAAAAGAAAAATTGGATGAATATAGGGCATTCCGTCATATTGTAAGAAATGTTTATGCTCACAATCTGAGATTAAATAGAATGAAAAATTTGATTGAAAAACTCGATACAGCTTTTAAAGAAGTAAAAGAGAGCTTACAGAGTTTTTGTAAATTTTTAAATAGTGTAAAGTAATAAAACACACTCACCATTTGGAGCAGCTATAAGGATTTCTTTCAACAAACCTTCATTAAAAAAGTGAGTATTATCTCGCCCCTTGATTAGAATTATGTGGGTGGAAGTGAATGAGATTGCCACATCTACCTTCGGTAGATTCGCAATGACAAAAAAGGGCAATAAATAGAACTGCAAAATAAAAATGTTTTTGTAGGCTGTGGAGGTGTGAAAGACTTTCATTGCCGATAAAGTGTTTGCAATGGTAAAAGGGTTCGTGCTTGGAAGAAATTTTTAATACAATGTGTAGAACGAAAAATCCTTTACTCCTATATTAGCTGCATTTTCTATGGAGCGAACAGAATTATACTATAGTTTTAAAAACTCCTGTTGATTTTTGAATGTAATTACATTATAATTACTTATAAAGATAATTGATTGAGGAGAAAATTATGAAAGCAACAATTATTCCGATAGGAAATTCAAAGGGAATAAGAATACCAAAAGCAATATTGGAACAATGTAATATTAATAAAGAAGTCTCTTTAGAAGTAAAGGATAACTGTATAATTATCAAGCCGGTAAAAAATAAACCACGAAAGGGTTGGAATGACTATTTTAAGGCGATGAAAGAAAAAAAGGATGACAAGTTGCTCATAAATGACCAGGTTGATTTAGAAATGGAAGATTGGGAATGGTAATAAAGCAATATGATATCTTTTTAATAAATTTAGACCCTACTATTGGTCATAAGATAAAGAAAATTCGCCCATGTGTGGTTATTTCTCCTGATGAAATGAATGACAATATTTCTACCATAATTATTGCTCCTATGACCACTCGTTCACATTCCTATCCAATCAGGATTCCAATAGAATTTGAAGAGAAAAAAGGATGGATTGTATTAGACCAGATACGTTCTCTTGATAAAAGAAGGTTTATAAAGAAATTAGGTGAATTGAATAAAGAGACAACCTTCCGCGTAAAAAAAATTATACAAGAAATGCTTGTAGATTGAATAGAAGGTGTAGTACAGTTTAGTATTCTTTTAAAAGGTGCAAAATAGTCGTTAGTCGATGGCATTTAGTATTTAGTGAAATACAAAGAAAAACCCTTTACTGTCACTGCAAGGTGTGAAGCAACGAAGCAGTCTCATCCAATTATGATAGGAGAATTAATAAAGTTTTTGGTTAAATCGTGTGGGAATGGATAACGGTATAAGGTTTTACTGGTTTTAGTTATATGAGATAAGCAGGAAACTGTTCAATTTTTTATGTTATAATAAATTAAAATATTATAGTTTATATAAAAATATTGTCGTATCGCTTAACTTACTATAAAAGCAAGAGGTATTTTCCCAAATGCAAAAAATAATTGCCTATATTGAAAGAGATCCGGTAACTGGACTTTATATTGGTACTGTTCCGGAAATTGTTGGAGCTCACACCCAGGCAGAAACATTAGATGAACTGCAAAAAAATCTGAAAGAAGTAATCGAATTATGTTTGGAAGAAATGACCCCTGAAGACAAGAAACACTTACCTGAATTTATCGGGATTCAACAAATTGAGGTATCAGTTTGAGTAGGTTGCAGCTTGTTGATGCAAAAACATTGGAGAAAATATTATTTTTATTAGGCTTCAAAAAAATACGTCAAAAAGGAAGTCATATTTTTTATAGACATCCTGATGGTAGAACTACCACAATCCCTCATCACAAAAAGAGAGTATTATCTCGCCCCTTGATTAGAATTATCTTAAAAGAAATTGAAATTACTGTAGATGCCTACCAGGAAATGCTTAATAACTTATAGCTTATACAGAAAAAACAATCTTAATGTGAATATTTTTCAAATTTTTAGTATACTGTTTACTGTATAATTAAATTATTCTACGAAAAGAAAAAATATTAATAACAAAAGGATGTAGAAATAATGGTTAAATGTATCGCCACAGATAAAAAGTATCAATGTACCATAGATTTAAAAAGTGCAAATTACAGGCTTTTCCTGGACACCTCTAAAGAGAGAGGAGGTTTAGGAGATGGAATAAGCCCGCATGAATTATTAGAAGCAGCCGCAGCTGCCTGTTTGAATATTTCTATAAGGATAGCATTAGATAGTTTAGGGATTAAAGCAGATAACGTTACCGTTGAGGTTAATCTGATAAGGTCTGTTGAAGGTAAATCTATTTTTGAATACCAATATAATATTGGTGATGAACTAAATGATGAACAAAAAGAAAAAATAGAAGAGTCTATTTTAAGTTGCCCGGTTAGGCAGACTCTGCTAAAAGAAATATGTTATAAAAGAATTGAATGATATCTCTCAATAGAAGGATAAAACCTGATTAAAGATAGTTTGAAACAGACAATTCATAGAGGAAAAAGATATGAAAGAGTATGAACAAAAATTACAGAAATATATTAAAGACAATAATATTGAGTGCGAATATCTGAAATTTGAACAATCATGCCATTCAGTTTTAGAAGCTGCAAGGGCAGCAAAAGTTGAACCTAATGATTGTGTTAAAAATATCTGCCTCATTGATCCAGAGGGAAAGTTGATAGTGGCTATTGTGAAAGGGGATGACCGGGTAAGCACTTCAAGAGTTGGGAAGGCACTGAATACAGGCAAGCCGCGAATTGCTACCCCTGAGGAAATTTTAGAAAAAACAGGCTATCCTTGCGGTGGAACCCCTTCTTTCGGATATCTGGCAGAATTCCTGATTGATCCTGTGGTTATGGAAAAAGAAATTATTTTAAGTGGTGGTGGTTCTGAATACACGCTTATAAAGATTGCACCATCGGAGCTGCAAAAAGCAAATAAGGGCAGAGTTATTAAAATCAGGAAATGAATTATCCAATGAATAAAGCTATTGTAAGAAGGATTACACAGGTTATCTTCACCTTACTGCTACAAGGTTCTTTGCTTTTTATTTCAGCAGGAACGTTGCGCTGGAATTGGGCCTGGATTCTGCTAGCGACTGAAATAATTATTTTATTGGTTAATTTTGTGACATTGCCCGGGGAAGTAATTAAAGAACGCGGAGGAGAAAAGGAGAATGTTAAAAAATGGGATAAGATGCTGATGAGCATCAGTGTTATTCCATCGCTGGGGATTTATATTACCTCAGGTCTTGATTATCGTTTCAGCTGGAGTCCCTATTTTAAATCCATTATTAATATTATTAGTTTAATAATTTTGTTATTATCTTCAATACTCTTTACCTGGTCAATGGTATCAAATAAATTCTTTTCCACTATGGTCAGAATCCAAACTGAACGAGGTCACAGCATTGCCGTAGAAGGGCCTTATAAATATGTGCGGCATCCGGGATATGTCGGTTATATTTTGATGATACTGGCAACGCCGGTTGCTCTGGGTTCACTCTATGCTTTAATAGCATCCTTTCTTGTTATGATTATTTTTATTGTTCGTACTGTAATGGAGGATAAGACTCTAATGAGTGAACTGGAAGGATATAAAGAATATTCTCATAGGGTAAAATACAGATTAATTCCATATTTATGGTAGAATAATTTTTAGTAAATGATGATAGAAATTGGGAGGAAAATATTATGATAATCAAAAGATTACAGGACACACCTATTATGAAGACTGCACATAATGTGGATGCCAGAAATCTCTATGATACTGAAAATGCAGTTATATCGGTTATCACTTTAAAACCAGGACAGGCTTTAAAGAAACACATTACCCCAGTGGATGTGGCTTTCTATGTTCTTCGTGGAAAGGGAGTTGTGGAGATAGGGAAAGAAAAGCAGGAAGTTGAGGCAAATACATTAATAGAAAGTCCAAAGGATATAGTCCATTGCTGGTACAACGAAAGTGAAGAAGACCTATCTTTTATGGTAATTAAAGTACCCAAGCCGGCAAGAGAGACAAAATTTATCTCCTAAAATTATTCCTGTTTACATTATCAAGGTTTTCTTTTGATAAAGTTTCATTTTTAGAGGGGAAGCATATACAAATGATTTTACCTCATTCAGTGGAAATTAATTATGATAAATTAATGGAGACTTTACGCTTAGAAGTATTGGACTTTGATTCTTTACCAGTTATTAATCAGATTAAGAAGGAACAGAAAAAAGAATCATCTTACCGGGTTTTGATAAGTACAGTGCTATCATCACGTACCAAGGATGAGGTAACTGCAGTAGCATCGGAACGATTATTTAAAAGAGCCCCAGAGCCATTGATTTTATCCCGGATGGAAGAAGAGGAGATTGTTAATCTGATCTACCCGGTGGGATTTTATCGCATAAAGGCTAAAAATATAAAGAACATTGCCCGTATCCTTATCGAGGAATACGGTGGAGAAGTGCCTGATAATATTGATGAGTTAATGAAATTGCCTGGAGTGGGGAGAAAGACAGCAAATTTAGTATTAGGTATTGCCTTTGATATCGATACTGTGACTGTGGATACCCATGTCCATCGTATCTCAAACCGGATTGGAATTGTCAGGACCAGTTCCCCTGCAGAAACGGAACAGGATTTAATGAAGGTACTACCACAAAAACACTGGATTTCTTTTAACACCTATTTAGTGTTACATGGACAGAATATCTGTAAACCAATATCACCCTGGTGCTCACGATGTAAGATTATTTCATATTGTCAGCAAATTGGGGTAGACAGGCACCGATAATGAAATGATGCAACAGGAGGTTTAATTACTCTTTGCAGATAGCGTTTTCTCCATAAAGAGTTAAGAGTTCTAGATTATATTATCTTTAACCTTTTTTCATAAAAGTTTATCTGGTAGAACTTAATTAGGAAAAATTATTCAGGGAAAATAATTGAAAAGGTAGATTTTTTTTAAAAAATGTATTAAAATTAAAAACTGTCTTTGTCTATTTTATACAACCACAGGGGAATAAATAAGAGTATAAGGTTTATAGTTCATAGTTTGTGGTTTTTAGTGAAAAATAAATATAGAGTATATCAATTAGGGGAAATATTTTTAATTAACAAATCTTAATAAAAAACCAAAAACCAGAAATAGAAAACTTCTAAACCAACGACTATACTATGAGGAGAGGTACCGAAGTGGTCATAACGGGATCGCCTGGAGAGCGATTGGGCGGCGAAAGCTGTCTCGCGGGTTCGAATCCCGCCCTCTCCGCCATTTGAATAAAGAGAGGATTGTTTCGCCAGCCAATTTTAGGCACAAAATTGCGTTTTTTGCCTTTTTCTGCAAAGGGGAAGGTAATATAACCAGAAAAGTGAACATTAAATGTAACAACAATACCACAAAAAAGAGCTAATAAAGGCAATTGATCTAATTATAAAAAATTGTGGACTGACTTTGAGGATATTCCTGATAAAATGGTTCGTATAAAAAAGCTGAGAAATCATGCTGATGGTATAAAAATGAGCGTTATGGAACAGATGATTGAAAATTGTGCTGGCATAGTGAGAATGAATAAATATGCCTGATGCGCAGATGGAACAAACCAAAAAATTTATCCCCATAATTAATTGTTAGGGAACGGAATAGTTGTATGTCCAAAATTGAGGAAATATTACAATCAAAAATAAAGCCAAAAGAAAAACAGACCAAGCTGGTAGAAGCGGTTGTTTTTGGTGAAATTCCAGTTAAGGAATTTATGGCATTTTTTGAGTTGGCGAAAGATGTTGAAAAAGGTACTTGCGCCGATGTGATGAAGCATGTTTCCGCCCAGAAACCGGCTTTGCTTGCACCCTATATTGATATGCTTATAAATTATGTAAATTACGAATTGCCAAGAGTGAAATGGGGTGTGGCCGAAACAATTGGCAACATGGCTAAATATTATCCTGACAAAGTTGCCAAAGCGATCCCGAATTTATTGAAAAACACAACTGATGATAATATAAACACAACAGTAATCAAGTGGTGTGCTGCCTTTGCGCTTTCGGAAATTGCGAAACATAATTCTAAAGTGAGAAAAAACCTTTTACCAGTTTTTGAAAATATTATCAAGAAAGAGAAAAACAGCGGTGTGAAGAATTTATACGTCAAAGTGCTGAAAGCGATTGAAAAGGAATAGCAATTATGAAAAGTAATAATAATATTTCCAATACATTTTCTAAAAATCAACCCAGATAATATTTACAGAGAATAAAAACTAATAATTATAAAATTAAATTATTAGAGATTAGAGAATCCATTATATTATAAATAATTTATCACTAAACTGATCAAAAACTGTTATTCTGAGGTAAGAAGCTTACCTAAAATTATAACTTTTCAGTTCAGGATAAGTAAAAACAAAATATAATAAACTATTTGCATTATTAACTTAGTATTGTATTTTAGAATAACAAGGGGAAGGATTCCCCTTTATGATCCTGAGGATAGTTATAACCTGCGGTTATGAACCTCAGGATAATTAAAATAAAAAATAATGATCAACTGCATTATTAGTTAAGAACTGTATTTCAGGGGTTTTAAAGGGGAAGGATTCCCCTTTATAGGCTGAAGACATATATCACCTGAGATTATGAACTTCAGTCTAAATACAACAAAATATATACAAATTACATCCTTAAGTGGAAGAAAGTCTTTCAGGGGTTCTAAAGGGGAAGGATTCCCCTTTATGATATGCTTTTAAGTGATGACCGTGCTAGGTGGGGAGTTAGCGGTGCCCTGAACCTGCAATCCGCTAGAGCAGGATCGAAAACCTATTTGAGGGCTTATCTTTTTAAGGTCCGGGTGGAATAAGTGATGTTGAAGATTGGGTCCTGTGCAGCAAAGAATTACAAACCCCGTCAGGTCTGGAAGGAAGCAGCGGTAAGTAAATCTCTTTGGGTGCCGCAGGGAAGCCTGATTGGAGTTAACTGTTTCATTATCGCTTGGGAAGGTGGTTCGAGGGTAGGGCACGGTCGTCTTTTTAATAAGGAGTATATCACTATTGTGAGGGAAACCATATATGACTCAATATCAATCTATCTATAGAAAATGGAGACCTCAGTCTTTTGAAGATATTGTAGGCCAGAATCACATCACACAAACCCTAAAAAATGCTATCAAGATGAATCGCATTGCCCATGCCTATCTTTTCTCCGGTCCCCGTGGAGTGGGAAAAACAACTACTGCCCGAATTTTTGCCAAGGCGCTTAACTGTGAAAAGGGACCCACGGAAACACCCTGTGGGCAGTGCTCCCGATGTATTCGTATCAGCCAGGGGCAGTCTTTAGATGTGTTAGAAATAGATGGGGCTTCAAACCGGGGAATTGAAGAAATCAGAGAGTTAAGAAGTAAAATTGGATTTGCACCGGCGGAAGGCAAGTATAAAATATATATCATCGACGAAGTACATATGCTGACCGATCCCGCCTTTAATGCTTTACTCAAGACTTTAGAAGAACCACCCAGTCAGGTTTTATTTATTTTTGCCACTACTGCACCATATAAGGTTCCCAATACTATTCTCTCACGCTGCCAATCTTTTAATTTTCGTAGAATTTCCATTGAAGAAATGGTGGAAAAATTAAAAAAAATTACTGATGAAGAAAAAATAAACATTGACTCGTCCTCTCTACGGTTAATAGCAGAGAGCGCTACCGGTTCTATGAGAGATGCAGAAAGTATTTTAGATCAGGTTATAGCCTATAGTGAAAATAAGGTAACAGCCCAGGAAGTCAGGGATATTCTGGGACTCCTTCCCCATGAAATATTTTACCAGTTTTTTGATAATATTATTAACCATAATACTGAAACAGCGCTTAAATTGATAAATAAGCTGGTCAAAGAGGGAGTGGAGTTGAATAAATTTGTTCAGGATTTGATTATCTATGCTCACAATGCCTCTCTCCTTAAGGTTTTGGGTAAAGATAATCCTTATTCCTCTCTTTATTTTGAGGCTGATGAACTGGACAGTGTCCGGGGGCTGATTGAGAAGACAGAGGCAAGGACCTTGCTTGATATTATTGAAGAGTTAAAAACTGTTGAAGAGAAAATGAGATTTAATCAGTACCCCTGGGTCTTATTGGAATTAACGGTAGTCAAACTGACTCATAATGAAAAGAAGACTATTCCACAGGAAGCCCTTCTGGAAAGTAAAAGTACTATCAGTAAAAAAGATATTTTTACTAAAGATGAAGCTATTAAAAAGGTAGAAAAGAGACCAACCCTGTTAGAGAAGAAGGATCAGGATGAAGGTATTCCTGAGGAAAAAAAGGCAGTACAAAGGGATATTGGCAGAGGCTTTGAGTTTGAAAAGTTATGGCCAAAGGTACTATCCAGAATAAAAAAAGAAAAAATTTCTCTCTACGCCTTTTTAAAAGCGGGAAATTGTGTACGCATTGAAGATGACCAATTAATTATCAATTTCAAAACAGAATACCTTTTCCATAAAGAGAGTTTGGAAAAGAAAGAAAATAGAAAAAAGATAGAGGAAATTTTAAAAGAAGAAACAAATTGTGACCTAATATTGAAGTGTATTCTTGAGGAGAGCATTGCTGGAGAAAGTGAAGTCTCCGATATTACTGAAAATGAAAATATAACTGAAGAGGAGAGCACTGTCGGTAAACTGGCACAAAAAACGAAGAAAAGTAACGATGGTAATAAAAAAGAGGAATTAACTCTGGAGGATATATTGAATGAAGCTCGTGACCTATTTGGCGGAGAAATCAGTGAAGAATAAGAGGAGAAATTATTTAATATGGATATGAAATTTTTGATGAAACAGGCTCAGGAGATGCAGAAAAAGATGGAAGTTATCAAAGAAGGGCTTGCCCACAAAGAAATAAAGGTTACTTCCGGAGGTGGTATGATAGAGTTGATAATAAACGGGCAGCAGGAAATTAAAGAGATTCATATTGAACCAGACATTATTGACCCTGAAGATAAAGAAATGTTAGAAGACCTGGTATTGGCTGCAGTGAATGAGGGAATCAGGCAATCAAAAGAAATGGCGAATGAAGAGATGATGAAATTAACCGGTGGAATAAATCTGCCGGGATTGTTTTAAGGATTAAAAAAGAATGAGTTACCATTATGCCAAGCCATTGGCAATTTTAATTGAAGAGCTATCAAAACTACCTGGTATTGGTCCTAAAACCGCCCAGAGGTTAGCCTTGTATATTCTGAATATTTCCAGAGAAGAGGCTGGCATATTAGCTCAGTCGATTATCAATGCAAAAGAACAGATTAAAAAATGTCAGATTTGCTATAACCTGACTGAACAGAAAACCTGTGAAATATGCCGGGATAATACCAGACAGAGAGATGTCATTTGTGTGGTAGAAACGGCAAGAGATCTGATGGCAGTGGAAAAAACCGGTGGGTATAAAGGATTGTATCACGTTTTACAGGGAGCTATTTCACCCCTGGATGGGGTGGAACCGGACCATCTGACCATAGAACAGCTTGTTTCACGCATAAAGAATGAGAAAATAAAGGAAGTCATTTTAGCTACAAATCCCAATATTGAGGGAGAAGTAACTGCTTCCTACATTGCCAGATTGCTTAAACCTCTAAATATAAAGATAACCAGAATTGCTTATGGTATACCTATAGGGGGTGATTTAGAATATGCTGATGAAGTAACTCTAACTCAAGCCTTATTAGGGAGACAAATATTTAAAGATGATAAATAAGGTAATAAATTATGGAGGGAGGCATTTCTTATTATGAAAAAAATTACTGAAGTCAGATGGCATGGAAGAGGTGGGCAGGGTGCCGTTACCGCTTCAAAGTTACTGGCCACTTCTGCTATGGCTGAGGATAAATACATCCAGGCTTTTCCCGAATTTGGACCGGAAAGAATGGGTGCGCCAATCCAGGCTTTTACCAGAATCAGTGACACTCCAATTAAAATTCACAGTCATGTAACTAATCCCGATATGGTGGTGGTACTTGATGCAACATTAATTGGTCCGGTTGATATTACTGAGGGGTTGCCGGATGAGGGTTTGATAGTGGTAAATACCAGTGAAACCCCAGCTCAGATTAGAGAAAAACTTAATTTAAAGAGCAGAAAAATTTTTACTATTGATGCCAGCAAAATTGCCCAGGAGGAGTTAGGACGCCCTTTGCCAAATACTCCTATGATTGGAGCTTTAATAAAAGCCACAGGGTTATTAGACTTAAAGAATGTGATAAACGACATTAAAAATCAATTTGCCGGTAAATTCAGCCAAAAAGTTATTGATGGAAATGTGAAAGCGATAGAAAGAGCATATCAGGAGGTGAAAGAAGAATGAATGCCATCAAAAAAAAGGGATGGAAAGAGATTCCCAAAGGTGGATTAATTCTGGAGGCAGGGAATTCCGAACAGTACGAAACCGGTTCCTGGCGTTCTCAAAGACCGGTGTGGGATGAACAAAAATGTACCCATTGTATGATTTGCTGGGTCTATTGTCCCGATTCTTCTATTATAGTAGAGGAGGGAAGGGTTAAGGGTATCGATTATAAACATTGCAAAGGTTGTGGAATTTGCGCAGCTGAATGTCCTACCAAGGCTATTGCAATGAAAGATGAAAATGAATTTCGAGAAAAGGAGGGAGTATAAAAATGAGCATCAAGACGGCAGCAGTTACTGGAAATGAAGCAGCTTCCTATGCTTTAAGACAGATTAATCCCGATGTGGTAGCAGCTTATCCTATTACTCCACAGACTGAATTAGTTCAAAGTTTTTCTGAATACGTAGCAGATGGATTGGTCGATACTGAGTTAATCACAGTAGAAAGTGAACACAGTGCTATGAGTGCCTGTGTTGGAGCCGCCGCCGCCGGTGGCCGAGTTATGACTGCTACTTCTGCCAACGGACTGGCTTTAATGTTTGAAATCCTATTTATTGCAGCTTCCAATAAATTACCTATAGTTATGCCGGTAGTAAACAGAGCACTGTCAGGACCAATCAATATTCACTGTGATCATGGTGATACTATGGCAGCAAGGGATGCAGGCTGGATACAGATTTATTCTGAAAATGCTCAAGAAGTCTATGATAACCTGATACAGGCGATAAGAATTGCAGAGAATATGAAGGTAAGATTACCGGTAATGGTAATGTTTGATGGATTTATCATCTCACATGGCATTGAAAGAGTTGATTATCTGGATGATGCCACTGTGCGTAATTTTATTGGTACATATCAGCCGAACCACCCCTTACTCGACATTGATAAACCATTAACTTTTGGTCCATTAGATCTCTATGATTATTATTTTGAACATAAACGTCAGCAGGCTGAAGATATAAAAAATTCAAAGCCGATTATACTGGATGTTGCCAGAGAATTTAAGGAAATTTCAGCCAGGGAATACGGTCTATTTGAATCTTATCACCTTGATGATGCTGAAACTGCTATTGTTGTTCTATCATCAGCTGCCGGAACTGCCAAGGCAGTTGTTGATGAATTGAGAGACAGGGGTAGAAAAGTAGGTCTTTTAAAACCGAGAGTATTCAGGCCTTTCCCCTATATAGAAATTGCTCAGGCCTTATCACATCTGAAAGCTATTGCCATCCTGGACCGTTCTGTTTCCTTTGGCAGTTTTGGAGGACCTCTCTTTACAGAGATCAGGTCAGCAATGGTTGAATTTAAAAAAATACCTGAAAACTTTAATATCATTTTTGGTTTAGGCGGTCGGGATATAAATGAGCAGGATATTACTGGAATCTACAATCAATTAGATGAAGTTGTTAAATCAGGTAAGGTAAAAGAGAGAGTACAATATCTTGGAGTAAGGGATTAGGAGGTGAAATAAAATGGCAAAATTAAAAGATTTAGTTAATAAACCGGAAATTTTAAGCCCGGGACATCGTTTATGTGCCGGATGTGGTGCATCTATCGCTGTCAGGCAGATATTGTCTGCCAGTGATGACCCGGTAGTAGTTGCCTGTGCCACTGGTTGCCTGGAAGTAGCTACGACTATTTACCCCTATACCAGCTGGCGCTCACCGTTCATCCATAATGCTTTCGAAAATGTAGCAGCTACTATCAGTGGTGTTGAAACAATGTATCAGTCTCTCAAAAAGCAGGGAAAGATTGATAAAGAGATAAAATTTATTGCCTTCGGCGGAGATGGCGGCACCTATGATATAGGTTTACAATCTCTTTCCGGAGCTTTAGAGAGAGGTCATAATTTTGTCTATGTCTGTTATGATAATGAAGCATATATGAATACTGGAATTCAACGTTCCAGTGCCACACCTCGTGGTGCATGGACCACTACTACACCAGTTGGAGAAGTAATTCCAGGTAAAACACAATACCGGAAAGATTTAACCAGGATTATTGCAGCACATAATATCCCCTATGCGGCGCAGGCTTCAATCTGGCGCTGGAGTGACCTAATAGATAAAGCACATAAAGCTTTCTATACCAAAGGACCCGCCTTTTTGAATGTTCTTTCACCCTGCCATAGAGGGTGGCGTTTCCCCCTGGAAGATACAATAAAAATATCAAAACTTGCCGTCCAGACCAATTTCTGGCCATTGTATGAAGTGGAAAATGGCAAATATAAATTGAATTATAAGCCAAAAGAAAGGCTGCCCATTACTGAGTGGATGAAACCACAGGGCAGATATAAACACCTTCTTACCCCGGAGAACGAATCGATAGTAGAAGAGATTCAGCAAGAAATTGATAATAACTGGGAAAGACTGCTTGTTCTTAGTGGGGAGAAGTAATAAAATCAGCGATAAAAAATTATAGAAATTAAGAATTAAGAAATAAGAATAGAGTAATTTCCTTGCTTCCTCAGAGGAACAGGGGAATAGAGAATCGCTTGGAAAATAGACTGTTCTAATCTTTTCTTTTGCTTAGAGCAGTCTATTTTCTTAAAATCTATTTTTTCTTGAAATAGGGTTTACAAGTATTATATAATGATATTAGTAGAAGATACCAATGAGGTTTCTAACAAATAAGAAGACCAGGAGGGATAGAAAGTGGTAGACTTATCCAGGGAAAAGGCTAAAAGAGATTTTGCCCAAAGGTTTAAAGGCGGCGTAATTATGGATGTGGTAACAGCAGAACAGGCTAAGATTGCCGAAAATGCCGGTGCAGTAGCAGTGATGGCATTAGAGAGAGTTCCGGCTGATATTCGTGCTGCCGGAGGTGTAGCGCGTATGGCAGACCCTATTAAGGTTAAGGAAATTATGGCAGCCGTTAATATACCGGTGATGGCAAAGGTTAGAATTGGACATTTTGTCGAAGCACAGGTATTAGAAGCACTGGGTGTTGATTATATTGACGAAAGTGAAGTTCTCACCCCGGCAGACGAAAAATATCATATCAATAAATATAATTTTAAGGTTCCCTTTGTTTGTGGTGCCAGAAATTTAGGAGAGGCCTTGAGGAGAATCGCAGAAGGTGCTGCAATGATTAGAACTAAGGGAGAGCCCGGTACCGGAAATATTGTTGAAGCAGTAAGACATATGCGTTGTGTGAATGAGGAGATTAGAGCATTAAAGGGATTGGATAAAGAAGAATTGATTGTCAAGGCCAAAGAATATGGTGCTCCTTTTGACCTGCTTTTGGAAACCGCGTCCTTAGGGCGATTGCCGGTAGTCAATTTTGCTGCAGGTGGTATTGCAACACCGGCAGATGCAGCACTGATGATGCAATTGGGATGTGATGGTGTATTTGTAGGTTCAGGTATTTTTAAATCAGATGACCCTGAAAAGAGAGCAAAAGCAATTGTTGAGGCGACAGCCCATTATAAGGACCCCAAAATTATTGCCAGAGTATCAGAAGGATTGGGTGAGGCAATGAAGGGAATCGCTATAGATAAGATTCCTGAAGAAGAGAAGATGTCGGTAAGAGGCTGGTAATTACGGGAAGCAGGAAGTTTTAGAAAATAAATAAAACAAATAAAATAAATTGAAGTATTATATATACATCAATTCTATGGTTAATTGATTTCTATACCAAACTGCAAAACATTCTAAAATCACAGTAATTTTATTGCTAAAAATATCCAAAAAAAATTAAAATATTTTCTGTCAATAACTTTAGAAAATGTCACCTAAAAGGGGAGTTAATTATCGCCAGATAATGTCACCTTTTATGATTTTTACCTGCAAACCTCATAATCAAATAACCTGCCATTTCAAAGAAACAATAACAGTGGCCTTCTCTTAA
>JAKQEP010000010.1 GCA_029556475.1 Candidatus Atribacteria bacterium | reverse complement strand
CCGGAGAATATCTGGCCACACTCTGACGATTTCACTTGGTCAACTTATTATAAAGTGCCGTCAACTGAGGCCTATAAAAAAGGCAAGGAACTATTGAACTATTTTGATTTTGAGTGGCACTGGTTGCCGAGAACTTATTTGATGATGGGTGGCAAAATGAGGGGTTATCTGGTTGTCCAACACACTATCAGCGAGGCGCTAAAACAAGCCCCAGTAGTAATCGGGGCGGCAACTTGCCCTGGCTGGTTCGGTAGCGAGGAAATCAAAGCGTGTAATCTGGCCGCCAATCACGCTTCAGTTATTGCCGGCGAGAAAGCAGGGGATTATCGGATTGACTTCAACTCTTACGAACCGCATATCAAGAAGCTGGACTGGTATTACAAGATTCACTTTGCCACCCAAATATTCGTAAAACCTAAAACTAATATCTTAAAAAAAAACAATATGCTCACAAAAATCCTTAAAGACAAAAATTCAACGGCTGTTTATTTGGCTTTTCAGATGACCAATGAAGCGGCCTTATATGCCCTGATGAAAAATATCGGGATTGAACCGCCGACAATCAATAATCAGCCCAACACAATTAACTGGTCGCAGTTAAGCATAGACGGCGAAATAGAGTTTAAATAATAACTAATTATATGAACAAAAGAATTAAATCGTTTCTTTGGCGCTTGGGGGCTTATGTAGTGGTATCTGTTATAAGCTACACAGTCGCCAACTTGGCTGATTTGGGAGTTAATGAGCAATTAGTAACAATTATCGCCTTGATTGCTGGTGAGATAACCAAATGGATTAACACTCAATACCAGTTGGAAGCTAAGGTAGGTAGAGCATTAAAGAGGAGATAATATCGCCTCCTCTCTTCCGCCTAAATAGGAGTTGAAAAATACTCTATCCAATCTGTAGCGATAGCCGGCAGGCGACCTACGGTTGGAGGCGGAGGAGAGTAATAATAAAAATAAATATGAAAAAACTACTATTAACAACACTTATCTTATTCGGTATTGGAGTTGAAGCTGCCAATGCTACCGTCTGGCAATACGGTTTATATCAAGAGAGAGCTGAAATGGCGGCAATGTGCGGTATATTCGGCTATCGTGGAACAGCTGAACAAAACCTAAGTAAAACTGTTCAAGATTGTTTTAAATCATTAACAGGAGAAGTTCTTGGCTTTTCTGTTATTACCAGATATCGCACAACTCTTTCATCATCAATGACTTCATTTCAGTCCACAATTCCTGTCTCATCAATGAAAACATTTGACGGCACTACAATTACAATGTCGCTACTAGGCAGTAAAGTATATTTAACCGTTGAGCCAGGAACGACCAGAGAGGAGATTATAAAATGCACAGGAATATATGGTTCATCTTGGACTGGATGCACAAGAGGTTTAGCTTTTTCGGGAACAGATGAGTCATCGGTGGCGGCTAATAGAGAAGCTCATAATGCTGGTTCTGCTGTAGTCATTTCAAATGTCCATTATGTATATGAAGAGTTGATTGATAAAGATAGCAATAATACTTCTACAGCCAAGATCATCTCTAAAGATATGCTGGCTACTTCAACAATGTGTTTATATGATACTAACTATTGCTTTCGTGTAAATGATGGAATGATACAGTGGACAGTAGATAATTTTGCTAATTCCTATAACTTCACATCCTCAACTATATCACAATTGACCGCCTCATCTACCAGAGCAATCGGTGTGACTGATAGCAAGGTTCATCTTAATATCTCTGATAATGCTGGACTTGCCTTTGACAACTCAACTGGATATTTAGAGACACTACTAAACAACTCCATAACATCAGGAACTGACGGCTTAGCAGTTAATACCTCAACCAACTTTACTTGGACAGGCACTAATACTTTTAGTGCTACTACTACTTTTACTGGAACAATGTCTCATAGAGGGTTTGGAGGAATCGGAACAGACGGAGCATTATCAATAACCGCCGGAGCAACTACTACTCTTGATGCTAATTATGCTAATGTTGTAGTTAAAAATTATAGCTCAATAAATATTCCAAATACTGCTGGATTAACCCTTAGTAATGCTTCAACATCAGGAACAATCCTCATATTAAAATCACAAGGTGATTGCACTATTGGGGGAAATGTTTGGCTTAAAGGATTTGGGGTATCGGCTTCGGCAACTACCAGTCCCTATGGATTTATTGGTGCTGAATCGGCTAATGGAGTTCCTGTATATGGAAAATACGGTGCGGCTGTCGTTGGTGGAGCTGGCGGAGCAATGTATGGAACTACGACTGGCTCATTATATACTACCGCTACTGATAACTTATCTACTAAAACAATAATCGTTATACCTGGTTCTCGCGGTGGACACGGAGCAGATGGATTGGCCGCTGGTGGGGTTGGCGGAGCAGGTGGTGCTGGTGGCGGAGCATTAATTATTGAATGTGGCGGTTATCTTAATTTTACTGGCTCTATTGTAGTTGATGGTGGAAATGGGGCTAATGGTGCTGATAGTGCTGATGCTAATTCTGCTGGTGGCGGCGGAGGTGGTGGCGGTTCTGCTGGTATGGCTGTTATTTTATATAATGGATTGATTTCAAATACTGGTACTATTTATGCTCGTGGTGGAGCAGGAGGAAATGGAGGAACAGCTGGAGCAAGTGCTGCCAATAATGGCAATGCTGGTGGTGGTGGTGGTGGATGTTGGGCAAGTACTGGAAAAGCAGGAGCAGCTGGAGACTCATCTGGTCCTGGAACAAATGGCACAGCCACAACCAATGCTTGTGGAGCTTCTGGTGCTTCTGGTGGAGGTGGAAATGCGTCAGTTGGAGGAACTGGAGGAGCTCAAGGAACAACTGACCCATACCATTATTACATAGGACAAAATTATTGGTTTTAATATGTTCACAATCTTTACATCATCATTATCCAATACATTAATTACAGTATTCTTTTTAATGGCAATGATTATTGTGGCGATTATATTTACAAGTAGATAGTTTTTTTACTCTGCGGGCAGGCCAATGTAATCGGCCGATATCAGAAACCTACCCGCAGGAATAAGAAAATTAACAAAATAATATGGCAGAATTAACAAACCTGAGCACTCTTATAAATCGGATGCAGAGATGGCAAGTGCTTTCTACAGTAGAAGAGCAGTATTTAGTAAGAGATTTAGACGAGGCACTTAGAACGCTTAAAAGAACAATTAGACCGCCTTGGAATTTAAAAAAAGGAAGTCTAAAAGTATTCTCAGGAGTATTGGAATATCCAGTTGCTTCTGACCACGATGAGTTGGCATTTTTAGATGACCCTAAAAATCCTTCATATTATTCAGACCGACCAAGATTTAGATATACTTCACTAAAAGAATTTTATGAAAACCCAGATGATAGAAATGATTTAGCAGAAATATGGGATGAAGGGACTAAGTATCTTGGTGTCAGATATAATCCGATTGATGGAGACCAAGCTGTTAGGTTAGACGATGCTGAGGATGACGACTATTGGACTGGCTCTGGTGATGCTGGAACGCCGGTTGAAGACACCACTTTTTATAAGTTTGGCAATGGCTCAATTAGAGTCCCGATTACCTCATCTACTGGAACGGCTACAATCAAAAATACTCTTTTAACCGCTTACTCTGACTCTGAATATAAAAAGAAATACCACTTCAAATGGGTTTATCTTGACGCTGTGCCAACATCAATCACTCTAAGACTTCATATTGACGCATCTAATTATCTTGAAACATCGGGCATCACCACTCAATTCAACGGACAATCATTAAAAGCCGACTCTTGGAATTTGGTTGCTCAAGACCTCAATACTGCTACCGAAACAGGAACAATATCCACTACCTCATCATTTGCTTACGAAGAGTGTGATTTGGTTGGAGCTTCAACCGGCACTTATTATTTTGATAAAAGCGAAATACTGGAATGGTCTTTAATGGATTATTGGTATTACTCAAACTATAATATTGCCACAGTTGGCGAGGAAGTTGCCAATCAAGAATACTTTATGAATTCATCTGAGGTTTACTCTACTGATAGTCAACTTGTTGGTGATAGTGAGTGGGCTGACATAATAATGTATGAAGCGATGCTTATTGCTTTAACTGATAAAGAGGTTAAAGAAAATGTTATGAGCTTAATTTATTCTAAGAGAAGTCAAGCTTGGGATGATTTAATTAGTAAATACCCATCACTTGAACCATTAATGACGACATTAAAATATAGGTTTACAAATGACTTTTTAACAGATGAGTCAATATAAATTAGCGATTTTAGGGGCAGTTTTATTGCTTGTGGGTGTTTGTGCCTTTTTTGCCATAAAACCTCTTAAATCGCAAAATTTGGGCTTAGGCGAGGCGTTGGGAGCATCAATGCCTGACGGTCAATGGTTTTTAGTGGATAAATTCGCTGGATTTGAGACAAAGAATGATCCTTCAAAAATCAGCAACGGAGCTAATCCTAACGGGCAAAATACCCAAGTTGATGATGGCGATTCAATTAAGATTAGAGAATATGGTTATGAGATTTTAGGAACTGCCACAACCACAACAGACAGAATAGAGTCGCTTTATACTTTTAGGCGCAGAAATGGAGAGAATATAATGTTACGAGGCAGAGGAACTTACTTAGAATATTATGAAGAGGGCAACGATACTTGGGAAACACTTCGGTCAACCTCAACATCTGCTGACTACGGCTTTGCTGACTATAATATTAACACTGATTTGCGAAGTTATGTTTATTTTGGAAATGGCGATGACCCATTTGCTCGTTGGACTGGAGCTCATACCTTAATTACTACTACCGCCACATCAGGAGCAACATTTATTTTTGCTGACGACACAACAGACTTTTTAGACACTGGCTCAATTATTTATTGTGGCAATACAATTCCATACTCAGCCAAAACAACCACCGGCTTTCAAGTTGCCTCTGCTCATATCTGCGATGCTGATAGAGGTATTACTCAAGCTATCCAAGAATATCCGACTTATCCAAGAGGTAATATTTATTTATTGGCTAATAATAGGCTATTCATTGCTGGCATTGCCTCTACCACTCAGGCTGTCTATTTTTCTAAATATGGAGACGCAACCACTTGGGCAGAGGACTTAGTGACAGACTCAACTGCTGATAGTGCTGGAATATTTAATCTTGGTGAAGGCGGTGGAGCTGTTAGTGGAATGGTTTTAGATGAGCAGTCAATTTATATCTTTAAAAAATCAATTGTTTATAAAGCGGTTTTATCTGACTCGCTTTATACTTTACAGCCACTAAAAACATTTGACGCTAAATCTCAGACAGTTGGAGCAACTAATAAGAAAATGATATTTGCTGGTGGCAATGGAGTGTTTTATAGCACGCCAGACAATCAAATTATAAACTTAACAAGAGTTGATGAAATTGACTATCCGCAAGTGGTTTCAATATCAAATACAATTAAGCCCACCACTGATGAGGCTGTTTTTTCATCGTCTACTGGAATATTTTGGAAAAATAAAGCTTACTTTGCTATCAAAAGCGATGATAGCATCGGCTTTAATGATGCGATATTAGTTTATAATTATCCCACCCAATCTTGGGAAAGTCCGATTATTGGCTGGAATGTGGGCGATTGGACTATTTATGATGACGGTTCTGGTGAAGACCTTTATTTTGGTAGTGCCATTGACGCTAATGTTTATAAGATAACTGATGGAGCATTAGATAATAGTCTTGGCGTAACGGCTAATTATAGGACAAAGAGATTTGATTTTGGAGCTCCGGAACTATTAAAGGAGATAGAAAATGTTTATATTGAAGGCTATATTACCGACCAGACTACTCTGTCAATTTCTTTATTAATAGATGAGGATGGCTACACTCAGATTTATAAGACTGATATTTTAGGCACAGAAACAGACTATATCTATAGTGCTGATGAGTATAATTTATTTGGCTTTCATCCATTTGGATATAAACAATTCGGCTCTGATATTCAGCAAGAGAAAAAGAAGTTTAGAGTTTATCTTAATAAAAATCTAAGAAGAATACCCTTTCATAATTTTCAGTTGGAGTTTGCTTCTGATGGTGAAAGTCAATATTGGGAGATTACTTCTTGGGCGGTTAAGTGGAGAACCAGCAGTCAAGAGGAGAATGGGAAAATTTATAGAATATTTCAATAATTAAATAAAAAATATGGCAGTAGACATTTTAGGAAACAAAATAGATGACACTCTTGGTTATGTGTCTGATATAGAGGCGGCAAGAATGAAGGCCGCCAGAGAAGCAAGAATGGCCAGTAGTCCTCAAACTACTAATGCTTATGGTGGAACTCCAATACCAGGTCAAAGGCAGGGTCTGTTTAATGCGGCTGATTATTTGGGACAACCAAATGTTGTTAGTAGCACCACACCACTAAGAGACCAAGACAATGCCAATAAATTAGATGCTCAGAACTTGCTTCAATCTATTTTGGGTGAAAGCGCCACATCTGACGGTATTATCAACAATCTTTATGGAATGGTTGGAATGACTGGTGAAACAGAAAATGAGAGACTTCTAAGAGAGATACAAAGAAGTATTGGGTTGACTACTCCTGAGGATATTCAGCAAATATCAGCGTTTGGAGCTCAAGCTGAGAGTGCTTATGCTCCTTTAATTCAAGAAGCAGAGGCGGCTAAAGCTCAAGGAATGCCAAAGGCTACTATTGCAGCTGGCGAGAGGGGTGGCTTTATGAATACTCAATTTGCTGGTGTAGGAGCATTACTGCCAACCCAAGGTGGTGATTTTGCTGGAACAGGTGGAATACTCAATCAAATAAAATCAGAATATGACGCTAATATTTCTAATTTAAAAGCTCAAGCCAGAAATGCCAGATTGGTGGCTGAACAGGCGTATAGAGAATATTTAAGAACGGGCAAAATGGAGAATTATAATGTGATGAGGGATGCTGTTAATTTAGAGAGAGAAAAACAAGCAGAGGCGTTAAGACGAGCCAGCGAGTTGGTTAATATGGTTGGCAACTATCAGAATATACAGCAAGCCAGAATGGGAGTGGCACAGGACTTAATTAAGATTAATCCAGGCGAAACACTATATGATCCAAATACTGGCGAGGCCATATTTACTGCACCATCTAAGCCAAGCGATAATAAACCAATAACAGAAAAGACCGCTGATGGCTCTATTATCCAATGGAATCCAACAACCCAAAGCTGGGATACAATATCTGTCGGAGGATTAACTCCTTATCAACAAGAACAATTAGCACTTGATTGGGCTCAATTTCAACAAAGCCAACAAGAAGCGCAAGAGGGAGCAACAACATCGCCATACCGCATAGAAATAGCTACTAATGGACAGCAAGCAATAAGCGGCTTACTAAAAATTGCTGAGGCTAATCCTGGAATATTTGGTAGAACAGCAGCAGCAAAAATTCCAAATGCCCTAAGGTCTGATGCTTTTAGAAATTATAAAGCACAATTAGAGTATTTGAAGGGCAATATTATTCCTGCCGCTTTAAGCGCAATGCGAGAAGCATCAAAAACTGGAGGAGCATTGGGTCAAGTATCTGATAGAGAAGGTGCCTTTCTTGCCTCATCTTTGGGTGCTATTGATATGAACCAAGATGCTGAAACCGTTAAAGAACAATTAAGACTAATAAATGACAGCTTTCAAAGATGGATTGATGCAGCTAAGCAATACAGTGGCTTAGAGCAATCCGATCCATTTTATGGAGTTGATATTAATGCTGGTTTTGATGAATTTTTAAACCAAAACTAATAATATGGCAGATAAAAATCAAGTTATAAAACTAGCATTAGCGATCAGACAAGTTGAGAGTGGTGGGAATTATCAAGCAAAAGGTGGAAGTGGAGAATACGGAGCGTATCAGTATATGCCAGCCACATGGAAGTCAACTGCTAAGCAATATCTTGGTGATGAAAATGCTGAAATGACAATAAGAAATCAAAACATAGCTACTGCTAAAAAATTAAATGACTTGCTTGACAGAGGATATAGTCCTGAGCAAGTAGCTTCAATTTGGAATTCTGGCCAGCCAACTTGGGAGGGAAAGGTAGGGGTGAATAAATATGGTCAAAAATACAATGTCCCTGCCTATGTTAATAAGGTAATGACTCAATATTCTAATCAAGATAATAAAATATCTATGGCATCAACACAACCACAAAAAGAAACAAAGAGTATTACTCAAGCCATTGACGATGCTAGGGGAATGGGTTGGACAGATACGCAAATTCTTGAACATATACAAAAAATTTATCCAACAAGAGCTAGTGATATACAACAAATGAGACAAAAAGCCTCAACTACTGGTAAGAGCGATAGAGAGGTAGTTAATTTTTTATCACTAAAAGCAACAGGAAAAATGCCACAAAAAGCATCTGTGCCGATAAAACAAGAATTAAGTCAGCCAACGAAAACTCCTTATGTATCACAAATTCCAGAGACTGGTTGGTGGAAACCTCAACCAATTCAAAAGCCTAGTATTTTAAGTTCACCATTTGAGGCCTTAACTGGAGTTAGAGTAAGAGATGTTGTAAGAGATGCTACTAATGTGGCAGCTGCACCAGAAATTGGGCTTGGAGCTAGTATTGGCGATGCTATTGCTAGTGCTTTTTATGGTAAAAAAATAGATAAAGCAACGCAGGGTTTAATTAATTCTGCTAATACATTAATCACTGAAGCGCAAAAAGAAACAAATCCAGAAAGGAAACAAAAGTTATTAGATATGGCTAAGCAAGACATTGAAAGAGCCGGAGGAAATTGGGAGGAAATTATTCCATCAATACAAAAAACAACCAAGCAGATTGTTGGTGAGGGTATTGGAACAGCAATTGATGTGGCAACTGCTGGAACATATGGACTGGCAAAAGAAGGAGTTAAAAGCTTTCAATTAGCCACTAAAAGTCCGACTGTATTAAAGATGTTAACTGGCATATCTCAAAAACTTCCAGAAAAAGTAGCGCTAAAAACTTTTGGTGCAGGAGCAAGGGCCACTGCAACCGGACTTGGAATTGGATATGGAATGGATGTAGCTACAGGACTTCAATATGGTGAGGAAAATCCATTTATGCCAGGAATGGGGACAGCCATTGGTGGAACAATACCAGCAGCAGCAGCATCATTAGAATTTTTAAATGCTATAAAAAGAATGAGGTCTGGACAATTGTCTGAGGCTATTGAGGATTATAAAACAGTTTTTAGACCAACTAAATCTAATTTAAAAAAGATAGAAATAAAACAAGGTAAGGATATAGACGATGTTATGTTAACGCTCGGAGAAGAAAGAGTTGTTCCAAAATTAGATAGGTCTGGAAAATTGGATGTAGCTAGTGAGGTAGATAGACTTCAAGATGTAAAATATAGAGTTGACTCAACATTGGCTAATAGCTTAGACGATACAATTTATAGAAATGACTTAAATGATATTAGAAATAAAGCTAAAGCAAGAATTAGTGATAAAAATTCACCATCATTTGAACTAAATGCTAAAATAGCACGAGAAAAAATGGATAATATTGATAGACTTATTGATGAGGAGATAGAAAGATATGGTAGAACAAGTGTTTCAGATAAAGAGCTTCATAACATTAAAAATGGGATGTGGACTGTTGGTTTTGATATAAATAATAGAACGCTATCTCCAGCCGCAAGAAATGTTGGAAATATAGCAAAAAATACAATTCAAGATAATAATCCCAATTTAGCCATTCAACAACTAAATGAGCTTTCTGGTAGATATGCAGATGCAGTTTCATTCTTAGAGGATGCTCACGGTAGAACAGCGGCCAGTGGAAAGGTTGGTGGTTGGTTTGCTCAATTAATGGGTAGCTATATTTTTGATAAAATACTTGGAAATATTCCTGGAATTAATTTAATATCAAGGCCTATTGGAGCATTTATTGGTAGAAATTATAATGCCTTTATAAATGACCCTGAAAGAATTATTAATGCTGCAATAAGAAAGTTAAGAAGAGCCGGTGTTAACTCAAAAACTGAAAAGTTACTTCAAGAATTTGAGGCTGGTTTATTAGAAGCAAAAAGGGCTGGTCAAGATATAAGACAATTATTTCTCCCATAGCCGAGCTTTATTCCTTTGGGACCAGGAAGAGATGTGCCAACCGAAAGATCCTTGCAATATCCCTCACTTAGAGAATTTTCTGAGAACATTCTAAAAAACCAAACATTCCCCCTATCCCTCACGATAGGAACAAATAAAATTATGAAAAAAGATATAGAGGTAAAGAAGAAGAAAATAAAAATAGAAAGGGAATGGGCTATGCCAAATAGTAGAACATTCAAAATAAAACCAATAAAACTAAAAGAAAATCATCAGGATTAAGGTAATTATACCAGTGTTTTGTTATTGTGGATAACTCTAAAAACCCCTTATTTTATTGGACTTGACAGGGCTTTTAGATTTATTATAATGGATTTATAAGATAAAAATATGCCTAAAATAAGTCGTCAAATTTTGAAAAAAGAAAGCAGATTTTATCCCCAAGAATGGTGGCAGTTTGACGACTTTGCCATTCGTAAGGATTAAATCTGCTTTTTTTATTTAAAATAAATATGTCAGTAAAAACATCAATAAGATTTAAAGTATTTGAGAGGGACAACTTTACTTGCCAATATTGTGGGAGAAAACCACCAGAGGTCATTTTGCATTGCGATCATATACACCTTAAAAGTAAAGGTGGAATGGATGATGAAATAAATCTAATAACATCTTGTAAGGATTGTAATCTTGGTAAAAGGGACAAGATATTAAAAAATCCTAAACGATTAGATGTTAAATTAGAAATTGATAATCTAAAAGAGGCAGAATCTCAAATAAAGCAATATTATAAATATCTTAAAAAACTTGCTGATTATCAAAAAGATAATCCGATTGTTGATTTGATATGTGATACTTGGAATGAACAGTCTGATAATTATCAATTAACTGATGTTGGAAAAAAAGACATAAAAAAGATGTTAAAGAATAATACCGCAGAAGATATCATAGAATCAATAAAAATAGCTTGGTTAAATAATAATATAAACACAGATAAAAAATGGGTTTATATGTGTGGAGTTTTAAGACAATTAAAACTAAAAAGAGACAACCCAGAAAAAGCTAAGGAAATTGAAAATAAAAATAAATTGTATTTTAATTTAATAAACTATTGGAAAAATCAAGGTAGGGGAACTGGATATATTAAAGAATATATGCTTAGAAGATGGATAGATATTTATTCCGAAAGTGAAATAAAAAAAGCAATGGATATGGCTGATGGCTATTGGTCGGAGTTAAAAGATTTATTAGAATGATAAAAATATGGCAAAACAAAGAATGATAAATACAAGAATATGGAATGATAGTTGGTTTAGATCAATAAATCCACTTGACAGATATCTATTTTTATATTTTTTATCAAATAGTCATACTAATATTTGTGGTATTTATGAACTGCCAATAGATACCATAGCATACGAAACTGGCATAGATTTTAGAGATATTGAAAAGTCAATGCTACCAAAATTAGAACCTAAAATTTATTATATAGATAGTTATGTGATTATAATTAACTTTATAAAATATCAGAATTATAATAGCCCAAAAATAAAAAGCGGAATAATGGCTGAATTTAACCAAATACCAATAGAAATACAAGAAAAAGCTATACTGTATGGATATAAAACATTAGAAATGAGCAATGGGGAATTTCAAGAAAAAATATCAAGAAGACAATCAGTTTATATTAGGGATAGGGGAATATGTTTTTATTGTAATAAAGAAATTAAAGAAGATATTGATGTTGAGATAGATCATATAATTCCACTATCAAGAGGTGGGTCTGATAATTATAGTAATTTAATTTTATCTTGTAGAAAATGTAACCAAAAAAAATTAGATAAAACATCTATGGAATTTTGTGGAAAAAATATAGAGGGAAGAAAATATCACATGGAACAAGCATTAAAAGAACTTAAAGCCGATCAAGAATTACAGTCAAGAGTACGGTATATATACCCCACTTTAAAAATTGAAAGTACCATATCGCATTCTAATTCTAATTCTAATCTTAATTCTAATTCTAAGAAGAATACAGCGTCGTCTAACGACGACGCTAAACAACAAAATAATAGTTCTGTCAAGAAAAGAAGTGAATCCCAACAGGTAGTTGATTACTGGATAGAAAAATGGGAAAAAACATTTAATACAAAACGAC
>JAKQEP010000002.1 GCA_029556475.1 Candidatus Atribacteria bacterium | reverse complement strand
TGTTTACTTTCATAGTTGAACTGAATTTGTTTTGTTTTATGTAAAAGGCTTTTGATTTTTCTATAGTTTCTTTTTTCGGAGGAGATTGAAATGCTTTTGGTATTATTATTTTACTTAAGGGATATAGTTCTTCTCCCTCTGGTATTACTGGTTTTTCAGAGAGTTGTTTTTCATCTGTCTGTTTTTTTATATTTGTTACCTGTTCTTTTTTTTCTTTACCGATAAATTGTACCGGCACTTCTGTTAATCCCAGTTCTTTTGCTGTAACATATCGTTTGTATCCGTCAGTGAGTATCATTGTTTCTCTGTTTACTTTTATTGGTTTTTCGAATTTACCATGTGTTTTGTAATAAGCAATTGTTTCTTCTATTTTTGCTCTTCCTGGAGGAGTTTTTAAGAATTGTTCAGGTATTATTATTTCACTTAAAGGATATAGTTTTTCCCCCTCTGATATTACTGGTTTTTCATCTGTCTGTTTTTTTATATTTGTTACCTGTTCTTTTTTTTCTTTACCGATAAACTGTACCGGCACTTCTGTTAAACCCAGTTCTTTTGCTGTAACATATCGTTTATATCCGTCAGTGAGTGTCATTGTTCCTCTGTTTACTGTTATGGGTTTTTCGAATGTACCATGTGTTTTATAATAAGCAATTGTTTCTTCAATTTTCTCTCTTCTTGGAGGAGTTTTTAAGAATTGTTCAGGTATTATTATTTCACTTAAGAGTAATGTTTCTCCCAGTTGTTCCTGTGGTAATTTTAGAGTGATTTCTTCATCTTTTTTAATAATTTCTCTGTCTCTGGTTCTGGTGGTTTTTTCTGGTTCTGAAGGTTTTAATTTCTTTCGTCTGACTGTAGCTTTGCAGAATCTCATAATCTTTTTTTCTGTCATAGAGAGTGTTTCTTTTTTGCCCGGTTCGCCGGTTGTTATAGATGGGTCTTTTTTTAAATAAGGCTTTGCCAGTTCTAAAAAGACATCTCTTATTTTCCTGACCATTGCGTCTGATTCTATTCCATAGGCTCTGTCTTTCCAGGGAGATCCTTTCGGCCCTATACCTTTGGTTTTCTTTACCCATTTCTTTACTCTTGTCTCCCAGTCTTTAGGAGGTATTTCGTCTGCATCAAAGAGAGGGTATTTTTTGCTCTGTATTTCTTCAGGGGTGAACCTGTCCAGGGTAACTATGTCGAATACTTTAATGTCTTTTATGCCTTCGTATTTAAGAGAGTCTATAAAGGATTTTTTTATATCATATCCCGATGGATCATAGTCTACCGATGAAAAGATATAGAAAGTCTGTTTTTTGTCTATTTCAGCTTCTTCCATAGCATCTACGAAGTATTCTATACTCAGTGATGACCCCTGTCCTCCCAGGGCTATTGTAGTAATATCATATTCTCTGTGAAGTTTTTCCAGTATGAACAGGTGTCCATTCTTTTCTGCCATGAGGATTATATGGGGATTCTTTACGCCTATTTTGCTTGCGTAATAATTGGCATCCCAGAAACCGAATGATTTATAAGTTGTTATTCTCCATTCTGTAATGAATTTGTTGAAACACTGAATCATGAGGTCATAGTTTTTTTCTTTTACCATATCCAGGGTTGAGAGTGCAACTTTTACATGTGAGTACCAGAAGGATCTTATGTTTCCTTCTATAGGTTCCATTTTTCCTTCTTTTATCCAGGTAAAAGCCTGATAGATGAGATTATACATGAGGTTTGTCAGGTAAAATTCTCCTGAAGATTTTGAAAATTCTTTAAATAATCTTTCTCTGTTGAAGGTTGTTATATCTTCATCGAAGTCTCTTATTTTGTTTCTTGAAAGTATTGTCATTAACTTTTTGTATCCGTCTAAAACTGCAAGGTCATTGATGTTCAGATATTCTGCTATTTCTTTTTTATGGGCTTCTGTTACAGGTACTATGTCAGGAATATCTCTGAACGATAATCCGTAGCCGCTGCTATGCTTATGACTTCTGGTTACTTCGGACATATTAACAATATAGTTTTTATGAGTGATTTTAAAGGATGGTTCTTTTTGCAGCAGGTCCGCTATGTTTTTTATGGTTAGAGTTGTTTCATGTTTTTTTCCGTCTTTTGTGACAATAGTAACCTTTTCTTTGTCTGAGAAGG
>JAKQEP010000113.1 GCA_029556475.1 Candidatus Atribacteria bacterium | reverse complement strand
CATATTCTATACCGACCTCCTTATTCTTAAGGTCAGTATAGAATATTTATATCGATAGTTCGCGATGTGTTGATACAATATTTAATTAGGGTTCGCGAACTCCTGATACTTTTGGGTTCGCGATGTGTTGATATTCGTCACATAGGGAATAATATGGCCTTCTTCATCTTGAAAGATTTTTTTCAAATTAGGCAAATAGCCCTCATCCATATACTGAAAGAAATTTGGGGAAGATAGAGCATCTAAGTGAATTATGAGAAATTTTGGTTCTGTATCTTTGTGAATTTGTGCAGCAAAAGAATGAGAGAAAAATAATAATAGCAATAGTACTGTGAAGAAAATGAATAAGCAGGAATAACTAATTCTTTGTGCTTTTAAAGATAGGTGCTGTTCCTGTGTTTCTTTATACTTCTTTTTATGTAACGATTGAACTGTAGAAAATACCACCTTTTTATTGTTTCCTTTACTATGGTAATGTGATTTATATTTTTTGTTAATCCTATTTTAGCTTACTTTAATTAATAAAAACTTTCTTGTCAAACATTCCCTTTAACCTTGTCAGTTATTTCTTAGCTACCCACTAAATTTTACACTAACCTTTAATCTTAACAGACAAATTCATAAATATAATGGATTCAAAATATTCAGTACAACCCATTAAAAGCATTCGTGGAAACGTTTCTTGTGGATTGTGTATTTACATTATTCGTAAAAATATCTTGCGTAATTGTCGGTAATATCTTGTGGGCAATCTTACCCTCTATATCTCGCATAAAATAATAAATAGATAACAATGAGCAACTATTAATAATGCAAAATAAATTAAACAAAAAAGCCAGGAAATTCTCTTTAAATCTCCTAGCCTTCTATCACTCATATTTTACCAATTCAAAAAATCATTTCTACTAATGATGTCAAAGGACCGTCCCCTGACATGTTTTAGAATTTGACTTCTACTCTTTCTCTGCTTTCACCCTCTGCCTCAAAGTAAGAACGACCTTTAAAACCAAAGATACTGGCAATAATTGAAGTGGGGACTTTAGCTATAGCTACATTGTATTTCATCGCTGTATCATTATAAAACTGTCTGGAAAAGCCTATTTTGTCTTCCGTTTCCTTAAGCTGGCTCTGTAGATCCAGAAAACTGGCATTGGCCTTTAAATCAGGATAACTTTCTGCAACGGCAAATAATCTGCCTAAAACTCCTGCCAGTTGATTATTGGCTTCCATCTTTTCATCGGGTGTCCGGGCAGACATATATTTAGTCCTTGCTTCGGTCACCTTTTCCAATGTCTCTCTTTCATGTTGGGCATATCCTTTAACGGTATTAACCAGATTTGGTATCAGGTCAAATCTTCTTTTCAGCTGAACATCTATCTGAGCCCAGGCGTTATCCACTCTGGCT
Organism: Candidatus Atribacteria bacterium; assembly: GCA_029556475.1. GTDB lineage: Bacteria > Atribacterota > Phoenicimicrobiia > Phoenicimicrobiales > Stramentimicrobiaceae > Stramentimicrobium. Next base: position 13,202 of record JAKQEP010000113.1, on the reverse strand, counting down.
CTTGAAGAAATTAAGCCGTTATAGGCCACTACCCCCCACAAAACAATCAGTATTAAAAAGATTAAAACAAAATTCATATTATTACTCCTTTTTTAAAATATATGATATGATACAAAGATAATCGTTTATCAGTATATTGAAATATCAGAAGGCTCCGGCTCCACCGCCGCCACCTCCGCCGCCACCTCCGCCACCACCGGAAGAGAATCCTCCACCAGAACCGGTAGAAGGGCTAACATGGGTAAAAGCACTGCTGAAAGCCCTGTCAAAAGAGCTAAAAGTTGCCGCATTTAATTGGCCATTACTGCTGGTCATATGATAGAGAAAGGCAGTGTTCCCCATATTGATATTTTGTGCAGCCAGAATCGGTCTTAATTTGGAAATAACTTTATCAGCAACACCTAAGGTTATAGCATAGACCAGGTAATGCTCCCAGACCACCAGAGATGGTATCTCATAATCTTTCATATTACTGAAATGGAGCAAAAACCTCTTAAAAGCCATCCATTTGTGATATTCATTAACACCTTTTTGAGTCTTTTTCCTGATAACTGCCCCGTAGATAATTAATCCCACCCCTGTTAGTCCTGTTACTACTAATAACGGAATAAAGGCATACCAGGGCATTTTAAATAATATGGCTAAAAATATTAATACGAATATGGTTGCAATCTCAAGAGAGATTGTCTTCAAAGCAGCTTTTAAACCCGGCTTGCCCTCATTAAAGTAATTATATTTTCTAAACTCATCTCTCACTGTCTTTTGCCAGCTTGTGTACTGTTGATAGAAAGACTGCCGGGTCCAGGATGATTTTGCAGTTTTTTTAGAATAATTCTCTATCTCTTTTAAAGAAATATCCTTTCCATTACCAATAATAGAAATGAGCCAGTTAATTAAATTGAGCTCATGATTTTTCAGTCCCCCAAAATTCCGGTTTATCAATATGAAGCGATAATCTTTCTTTCTCCCTGCACCTTCTTCTTCTATTTTTAAATATCCTTTTCTAGTCAGATCCATCAGGGTTGCCATTATTTCTTTGGTAGTTACCCCCTGTAAGTTTATTAACTGACTCAAAACAGCAGGAGTGATATCTTCCGGTAATTCCCGATAATAATCGAGCTTCATTTCCGGTTTAAGTTCACGGTCATATTTAAAGTAGAATCTGATTGCCATAACAATATTTATTATTACAATGAAAGGAATGAGTGCCAGAGCTAAAAAAATAGCACTCTGCTGCCGTTGTGAACTTTTCGCCCAGTTTAGTTCTTCCGCCATAATCTTATCAAAACGATTTTCAGAGATGATTTTAAGGGTATCGGGAACTAAAGAAGGAGGAAATAAAATTCTCGCCTCTATCATTTCACCAGATGGAAAATTCTCCATCCTGTATAGAACAACCCCTCCCTCTTCTATAGATACCTGTCCCTGTGAGGGGCCATGGCCAAAAACCTTTAAATCATCGACTGAAACTGTCTTATGGGGAAAAGAGACTTCGATATTTACCCGGTTAATTGATGAGGTATTATCAGCATCAAAAAACTTCCAGTAAAACTCTGCAATGTCATTATATTTTGTTATAACATTTTTTAGCTGATATTCCAGCAAAAATGACTTTGTTTCATTGGAGGACTGTTCATAAACACGAAAGGTAACTGTATCGCGTCCTGCTTCCTGAGATATATCTAAAACTCTTTTCTGAGGGTAAAATAGGGAAGCATTAAAATATGTCAATCCATCTGAACCTTTCAGCCCCAGACTTCTGATAATACCATTGAATTGTCCTTTAAAATCATAGGTAAATATTTCTCGAACCTTGACATCTCCATTTTCCAGTATTTCTGCCTCTGCACGATAATCAATAATCTGAAAGCTGCGCTCCTGAGCAGAAATAATAAAAGAAGATTTAAAGACAAACAATATGAACAGAAGGCAGATAAGGATTGTCCATTTGTACTTTAAGAAATTTTGATTTTTAAGAGAGAAAAGTTTTATTTCATTTTCCTCCTAACTTTTAATTCTGGTTTTTAAGAATAAATTGATTAGATACATTATACTACAAAAAAAGAATATCATTGTATCATATCAAAAAATAATTTTTATGATGATTCAAAGGTGGATTTTTGATAAGATTAGATAGTAGGTGTTTCAGCACAATATAATCCAATTAAGGATATTTTGACTGTTATGACTATTAAAGAAAATAGAAAAGCCTTTCTTTTTGTAACTTTAACTTTTATTATCAGCTACCTCTTAGTCTTTTTTTATTTTTTGTTTGGCGGGAAATGGGTTATGCCCGGTTCGCTAATTATATCAATCATCTATATGTTTATACCCATGCTGGTTAGTATCTTTGTTCAGAAAATAGTCTATAAAGATTTGGTTAAAGAACCGCTGGGAATATCCTTTAAATTGAACCGCTGGTTTTTAATTGCCTGGCTGCTTCCGGTAATTATCTCTTTTCTTACCCTGGGAATTAATCTACTCTTTCCTTTGGTTGAATTTACTCCGGATATGGAAGGCTTTTATGAAAGCCTTAAAGCTACCCTTACTCCCGAACAGATGGAGGCAATGAAAGCACAGGCTGAGGCATTTCCGATTCATCCCTACTGGATAGGACTATTACAGGCACTTGTTGCCGGGGTTTCCATTAATGCTGTAGCCGGTTTCGGAGAAGAACTGGGATGGAGAGGATTGCTGCAGAAAGAGTTCGCTTTTCTTGGATTCTGGAAATCAAATTTATTGATTGGGATTATATGGGGAATCTGGCATGCCCCCATCATACTGCAGGGACATAATTATCCTGAACATCCCAAAATCGGTGTATTTATGATGGTAATATTTACCTTACTGCTGGCACCAATATTCAGCTATGTGCGATTGAAAGCAAAATCGGTAATTGCGGCAGCTATTATACATGGTACTCTTAACGCTACATTTGCTTTAAACCTAATGGTAATTAAGGGCGGCAATGATCTTACAGTGGGAATTAGTGGATTGGCCGGTTTTATCTCACTTGTCCTGGTAAACTTTGGACTTTTTATTTATGACCATTATTTTGCAATAGAAAAAATCATGACCAACAAGCCAATTCAAATATAGGCAACAAATCGGGGTTGAACCTTGAAACTATGGAATGTTGAGTTTAAAAATTATCAGGGTTCAACCCGGCACTAACTCTTCTAACAAGGGCCATAAGGCGGTGGTTCTTTACTCTCGCGTCTTTTAGCTGATTTATTAAGATATTTCTCCGGGTCTTCTTCAAAGTCCAACACACAGCCAGGTGCGCAGAAATAATAAGTCTTCCCCTTGTATTCACTCTTATACTTACAGGTCTTTTCGTCAATTTCCATCCCGCAAACCGGATCAACTGCCATCATCTTCACCTCCTATCATTTTTTTCTTTTTCATTCTTCAAAATGTTTTTTCTTATACTTATCCAACAGGTCTATAATCTCCTCTTTACAGCTGGAACAGACTGTTCCTGCTTTAGTCTTCTCCTGAATATCTAAAAAAGAACGGGCACCATCCAGAACCGCTTCTTCTATCTCCTGGCCAGTAACATTCATACAATGGCATACTACCCGAGCTTCATCTTTTTTTACCTTATCTTCCATTCCGTTTCTAAGGTAATAATCATTGATAGCAGCCTTTAAGGCTTTATCACCCAATACCGAGCAATGAACTTTATGAACCGGAAGACCGCCCAACTCTTTTGCTATATCTTTGGGTGAGATATTATAGGCATCTTCTAAGGTCATTCCAATAACCATCTCTGATAAAATGGAAGTACTGGCAATGGCACTGGCACAACCATAGGTCTTCCATTTGCAATCAGTGATAATACCTTTTTCTTTATCTACTTTAATAACTATGAGCATCTCATCTCCACATTTCATATTTCCCACAATTCCCTTACCATCATCCTGATAAGACTCTTCGTCTTCAAGAACATTACGCGGATTAATAAAATGTTCTTTCAATTTTTCGGAATAAGCCCAGTCTATTTTGGTATTCATTCTTATTTTACTCCTCCTGTACTACCCATGTTTACTGTAGACATACTTCTTATCTTCTTTATAATACATGGTAACACTTCAATCATATAATCAATATCTTCTTCGGTTGTTTCTCTGCCCATACTTATTCTGATAGAGCCATGAGCATATTCTATGGGAATACCTGTTGCCAGCAATACCTGCGAGGGGTCCAGCGAACCCGATGCACAAGCGGAACCGGTAGATACTGCTATGCCCTCTAAATCTAAATAAAGAAGTATTGACTCCCCTTCGGCACCGGGAAAAGAAACATTCAAGGTATTAGCCAGAGAATCCTCAGGATGTCCATTAAAGTAAATATGTTCAATCTTGTTTTTTAATCTTTCTCTTAATTTTTCTTTAAATTTTAATAATCTCTTATGTTCGGCAGGCATCTCTATTTTACGCAGTTCTACAGCTTTACCAAATCCTACTATACCAAGGGTGTTTTCTGTTCCAGCCCGCCGACCGCCTTCCTGATGTCCTCCTCTTATTAGTGGACAAAATGGAGTATTTCTATGGATGTATAAGGCACCAATTCCTTTAGGTCCGTAAATCTTATGAGCAGATAAGGTTAGAAAATCTACCCCTAAATCATTAACATCTATAGGAATTTTTCCAACTGCCTGAACTGCATCTGTATGAATTAGACTATTATATTGGTGCACCAGTTGAGAGATACTCCTTATATCCTGAATAGTTCCTATTTCATTATTGGCAGTCATAATAGATACCAATGCCGGTCCTTTCTTTAACTCCTGCTCGAGTTCACCTATTTTAATCTTTCCATATCTATCTACATCGATATATTTTACCTCTATATCTCTGTCTGAGAGGCATTTTACAGTCTCCATTACACAGGGATGTTCAATAACTGAGGTAATTACTTTTTTATATCTCCCACCTTCAAAAAAACTGCACTGTTTGGAAGGACAGGCTAAAATAGAGAGGACGGTATTGTTTGCTTCAGACCCTGAACCGGTAAAAATAATCTCTTCAGGACTGCAACCGATAAAAGAAGCTACTGACTCTCTGGCTTCCCTCATCATTATTTTGGCTGCCTGTCCGAATTGATGCATACTAGAAGGGTTACCAAATACATCCATAGCTTTGATTAATTCTTTCTTTACCTCAGGATGTAAGGGAGTGGTTGCATTATTATCCATATACACTTTACGCGGAATCATATTTACTGTTCTCCTCAAGACTATTTTATATAAAAATTTATTATTATAATATTATTTTTCACAAATTTTAGTTTCTACCAATTCTTCTTTTAATTCTTTAGATTCTAATAAATCTTTTAAAGAAACTGAATCCAGTACTTCATGGATTTTTTCGTAGAGATTCTCCCAGATATCACGAACAGAACAATCGTCAGCTTTGGAACAGATTGATGGATTTTTTACACATTCCACAGGAAAAATATTCCCCTCCAGAGCTTGTACTATGTCTTTTATGCTTATTTGAGAAGGGGACTTGCTTAACTGATATCCTCCTTGAGAACCCCGTAAAGAATATATTAATCCGCTTGCTCTCAAAGGGATGACTAACTGACTTAAATATTTCTCTGATATCTCTTCTTGTTGGGCAATATCCTTTAAAGAGATTGGTCCTTTCTGGTAATTTAAAGCCAGTTTTAACATCAATCTAGCCCCATATCGTGAGCGTGTAGACAGTTTCATCAGGATTATTCTCCTCTTAACAATCGTTTACACTACTAATACTATTCTTTTAGTAGTAATTAATAATATAATAAAAAAATATTTCTGTCAATAGTTTGTCAATAATTGTATAGTTTTACTAAACTTGCCTGTTTATATCTATATAATCTTAATAACAAACATATTTTTAACTGATTACTCAGTGTGTATCTAAGCCAAAATCTAATCTCCGAAACAGACCCCTATCTCTCTGGCTGCTTTGATAAGCTCATAATCAGCAGGTATCAAACGGGGTCCGGTAGCAACCTCTTCTAAAGGAAAATCTTCTAAATGGTCTCCTCTGACGCTTACCATTTTACCATAATTTTTTTCCATAATCAGATCAACTGCTTTGGAACCCAAACGAGTCGCCAGCACCCTATCAAAAGGAGTAGGGGTTCCTCCTCGCTGTAAATGTCCCAGCACAACAGAACGAGTCTCCAGTCCACTCATTTTCCCCAGCTCCTCCCCTAAAACAAAGCTGATACCTCCTAAACGAATTGGATCTGAACTATCTTTTACTATCCTTTTAATTACCACTTCTCCCCCTACTGGTTTCGAACCTTCAGCAACAGCAATAATACTGAAGCGACGTCCGGTCTTTCTTCTTTGAAGAACATAATCTACAATCTTCTCCGAATGATAGGGAATTTCAGGGATTAAAATTACATCCCCTCCACCGGCAATGCCAGAGTGAAGAGCAATCCACCCCGCTTTATGACCCATAACCTCAACAAGCATTATGCGGTGATGCGATTGTGCTGTTGTATGGATACGGTCAATTGCCTCTGTGGCAATATTTACAGCAGAATCAAAACCAAAGGTAATGTCTGTACCCTTAATATCATTGTCTATTGTTTTTGGTACCCCAATAATAGGAACTCCCAGTTTATGAAAACGGTTAGAGATCCAAAGAGTTCCGTCACCACCAATACATACCAGACATTCAATTTTCAATGCTTCAATATTTTTTAATACCACAGCGGAAAGGTCTTCAAACTTCAATTTATCACCATCACCTTCATTGACCGCATATTGGAAAGGATTGGCTTTTTTGCTGGTTCCCAGTATGGTTCCACCTAAAGTAAGGATTCCAGAAACATCATCAAAGTTCAAAGTGCGGTATTGATTATCAATTAATCCTTCATAACCATCTTTGATTCCAATAATTTCCATATCGTGTTCCAGGATTGCTTTTTTAGTAATGGCTCTGATTACGGCATTAATACCCGGACAATCTCCTCCGCCGGTAAGTATGGCTATTCTTCTTTTTTTACCTTTATTCATTGGATTATCCTCTTCTTTTTTTCTTAATATTTTTCTACTTCTCGTTTATTATTTTGCTATAAGAAAATTATTAACTCATATTACTTTTTCACATTATGCTCCAAAGATACTAATAACTTGTTTCAAGAAATATTTTTCAATTCCACAAACAGTTTGATGGCCGGTATCTCTAGTAAATTTTTGAGCTACGATTATCTTACCCCTTGAAGTACAAACTTTAGAATTGATATAAATTTAGCCCCGCTTCTTTGTCAAATTGTCTATTAACTTGTCCTTCAATAGACTCCACAATAAATTCGCCTGTACCACTTACCACCGCTGAATTAAGGTGTCCACCAAACACATTGTAATTAATGTCAGATAAATTGATATGCAAATGTAAATATACTTTTCCATCCATACGAGAGATATTCCCTACCAGACTGGTTATCTCGTAATCCCCTCTTAGCTCGGTGGTTTGATATATTTTGCTATCTGTTTTAAATAATCCTATTGTGGCTTTATTAACCGCTCCAATTCCCGTTATCCAACCCAGTGTTATTTGCTCTTTTTCACAAAAAATTTTCAGGTTATCTACAATCTCCTCACCCTTGTCGATCCTTATAATATATTTATTCCCAAACTTTTTATATTCCACTATTTTTCTCCTTTTTTCAGATTTTATTCTATAGCACTGCTGGCGTATTTCTCAGCTCCAAACTTGCTCTTATTCTCAGTATTATAGCACGATAACCACTTACCTATACTTGATATTGAAGGTCTTTATCCATTCCAATAAAATAAAACAAACCGCATACTTCTGTTTAGATTACAGATTCATTTTTTATAATTTCACAAATATCGGGTTCATACTATATTTTCTTTCTAATAAAAAATAGTATATTGATTTGTGTACACAATATTATTTAAAATTTAACCATCTAAGAAAGGTTGTTGGGTCTTTATTCGTTTAGCAATAAGTCGTAGTATAAACGCAATTAGGGCTGTAAGGAAGGCAAAAATTGCCATTAGATCAAATCCTACCAGGTAGTTCTGTGTTTGATCATAAGAAAATCCAACCAGTAAAGGCCCCAAAAGTATACCGATATTCAGACAGGTTGATAGTATGCCATAGCCCAGACCCACCTTAGAAAGAGAAATATATTTGGGCACCAGGGCAAATACCGGTGACGGAATTGATGCAGCAAAAAATCCTATTAGACCTCCAATTATTAATGGGTTAAACAATGTTCTGGGAACAACATATAATAAAAGTGCTATGGCAATACTTCCAACAATAATAAAATATTCCTCTCTGCCCACTCTGTCTATTAAAGTTCCCACCAAGGGACTGAATAAAAGTGATCCTACCATTAAGAGACTGGTTAAAAAACCGGCATAGCTAACATCATAGCCTACAGACTGATAGTAATCAGCGCCAAAGGTGAGATAGGAGATGGTCGATGCGTTATACATCATCCATATTGCAGCAACCAACCATACCTGAGGTCCAGTTTTTCTAAGTGTAAAAACTTTTTCCTCAAATTCTGGTTGTTCCTGCCTTCGAATTTCATCAGGCAGTTTCGGATATCTAAAATAAAATAAAACCAGCACGCCTAAACAGAAAAATGAAGTCAAAAATAGGGGGACCTGCCAGGTATAAATACCGGCCAGGACACTAAATACGTTTAAAGTAAAGATACTTCCTAAAGGCATAGCAGTATTAAAAATCCCCATTGCCTTTCCTAAATCTCTACTGGCAAACCAGCGAGACAGGGCTTGTGGTGCCACAATAGAAATGGTTAAACCGCCGATACCTGAAATGATACGTCCTGTTACCAGCAAAGAAAAGTCTTTTCCCAGTCCAACCAATAAGGAACCGATTAGTGTAATTAGTAAAGCAGTTACCCCTACACGTTTAGGTCCATAAATATCGGATAGAATTCCACCTGGTATGGAAATTAAAATTCCCGGCAGACCGAACAGGCTCATCAGAGCCCCTGCCTGGGTATGGGAAATTCCCAATGATTGCACTAAAAATCCTAAAAGCGGAGGGATACTCTGGAAGGTTAAAGCAAAGACCAGCATAAAGAAATAAATGTAAGCCAGTGCTATCCAGCGTTCCTGATATTTCATCCTCTCCCTCCCGCTATACGCCTTAATATGAGCTGAAATTGTCTTTGCCATTCTATGTTGATATGATACAGAGAAGCAATTCTTTTAATAACTTCAAAGTTCTGTCTTTAATATCATAGTATTCTGTTTAATATCTCAGAGTTAAATAACCTTACCTCGATTATTATTTTTTGCTTTTTGGTATACATAGAACGCTGCTGCAATATCCTCGATTGCTAATCCTAATGCCTTAAAAATAGTAATATCTATATTATTGCTTCTTCCGGCTATACTATCAGTTAATAGATCGCCGATTTCGCCCAATATATGGTTATTATTTATAATTCCTTCCTGTTTTGGTATCAAAAAATCCCCTGCCTCATTTATGGTCGATTCCACAAAATCAACATATAATTTTGATTTTAAGATAATTTCTGAATCCAATTCTCTGGCATCCGGAGAACACGCTCCCACCGCATTGATATGGGTTCCTGGTTTAACCCATTTACCTTCTAATACCGGTGTTTTTGATGATGTAACCGTACATATCACATCAGAATTACATACAGCTTCTTCTGCGTTTTCAGCTTCAAAAATGTTCACATCATATTGTTTTTTCATCTCTTGAACAAACAAACGGGAATAATCTTTATTTACATCCCATACCCTCACCTCTGTAAAATTTCTTACCAGTAGCATTGCTTCTAAATGTGACCTGGCCTGCTCTCCCGCACCTAAAATAGCAAGTGTAGAAACATCTTTTCTTGAAAGCAGTTCTGTGGCAACAGCACTAACGGCGGCTGTTCGTATCTTTGTTATTGCTGAGGCATCTAGAAAAGCTTTGATATAGCCATATTGTGCATCAAATAGCAATACCATACCCTGATGGGAGGGGTATCCGCTGCCCATATTTGTTTTAAAGACGGTGATGATTTTTGCACCAAAATAACCGCTTTTACCGGAATAACAGGGCATAAAACCTAAAATATTACCATCCGGTAAATGTGTTGCAGTTCTAAGATATTGAGCTACTTCCCCGTTTGATAATCTTATTAAGGCATCTTTCATAACATCAATACATTCACTCATGCTCATTAGCTCTAATACTTCATCATAACCTATAAATAGCACCATACTTTATCTCCCAATATAATTATTATCGCTTTGAATAATTAAACATTTAGTAAAATGAACTGCCAGTACAACTGTCTCCTTAAATTATTTCTTCAATAATTTTTCTTGTTACCCAATAAATAATCTTTCTGTAATTTCAATAATTTGTAATAATGTTTTATGCACTATCTGTTTCTAGTAGATATTCTATAACCTTAATAATTGTCAATTCTAACCCAATAAATCTTGTCTGTAACAAATAGTCAAACTTCAGGATTGTTGGGGCAATAATTTGCTTTGAACAATTATATTATAGTTTATCTGACTATGGTTGGCAAAAATGGTATTCAATTGTTTGGAGAGGTCTCTGACACTTTATTTATGCACATATTCAGGTTCAGGGTAATACTGTAATGGTACCAATAGTCAGGTTAATGCCAGCACCAGAACCTGATACTTCTACAGTGAATGATTTGGTAACAGTAGTATATTTATTATCTCGAATACTAACTGTTATTAGTTGATCCATTGTTATAACTCTAGTATCTTTTTCTCTGTAACCAGAAACAATTGCTATATCATTTTCGGCATCCGGTGTAAGTATTAAACAGGTCATATTGCAGGGGAAATTTGTTATAACCTTCGCCTGTAATTCATTGCCAAGGTTAACCCAGGAAGTAGTGGAACCACCTTTAATTATCATTGCCTCAGTGCTTCCAGTCACCACATCCCGGTAGTTAGAGGTTACGGTTATCTTATGATTAACTGAATCTGCTTCTATGGTCAACGCCCGAGCTGTTACAGACAAATGAACAGTATTAATTGTTTTACCGGAAGCAGTATGGGTTATAACAATTATTTCGCCATGGTCCGTTATGGACAGTTCTGTTCCATCCTCTGGAGAGGCAGTTATGCCTTTTTCCCCGAAATCTGCAAACACTACATCCTCAGTTGAATTGTTATTATAGAGCAAAGTAACTACCAGACCTTCCAGTTTTAGGTTCTGACCTTCCACGTAGTTCAATCTGTCGGGCTGGCTTTTGACAGTTATACCTGTTACTGCTATTTCCTCAAATATGGCTTCCACCGTGATATCTTTGTTTACATTGGTATCCATACGGGGGTTATCTTGAGAACCATCACTCCATTTTACGAAATAATAACCTTCATCAGGTAATGCTTCAACCGCTTTACCATCATTTCCATATTCTACTGCTTGTAATATTTCCCCGATGACACTCCCATTTGCACTGTGATTATAGGTTAGTGTACAAATTTTTACCTTAAATGTTATATCCCTGGTAGAAACTGCTGAATTGGTATATCCTCTTCTGGTACCCATGGCTTTTACTATAATGATTTCACCCTCAGGTTTAGCTGTGCTTACTATAAATGGTGCCGTATATTTTGTTGAATTTGAAGACGGGGTTAACCCATTCAAGGTGTAGTAGATGACTGCATCTGGTGTTGCTGTTGTTAAGGTAACTGTAACTTTGTTGTTATTTTCCAAACCATTGACCTCAGGAGGTTCAGTGATAATATCTATATCCTTAACGATTGGTTTTACTGCAGGGGTAGTTACCATCTGTTCCTGGTTTTTATTAAAAAATTCATCTACAATATTTTGTATCAAACTATTTATTACAACATTTTCAATAACATTACCAAATTCTTCTAAGACTTTTTTTACCTGTTCCAACAGCTCATCGAAGCAAGTGGTTTTTTTCAGCTTATCTAAGTCAATATCTAATCCTTTATCTTCTTTATCCAAAATCCTTTCAACTATCAAAGTCAGTGCTGTGGACTCAGGAGTAAGAATTCCCATATCATAATACTTATCTTTTTCTACAGTTACAGGTATAATTTTCTTTAAAATGACCATATTGCCATTGACTTTTGCAGTTGCGGTAACTACAGTATTATTTTTTACAGCAACATTTTTAAAACTGAAATCACCATACTCATCAGTTTGAACAGATTGAGTAACTTCGTCTTCATCTACCAGGGTTACCACTGCTTTCAGTGCTGGTATCCAACCAGTAACATCTCTGGATAATGCTTTAGATTCCGGTGGCAACAACACCCTTCCTTTGATAACACCATCGCCTGTGACAGGAAGAAGGTTGCAACTTGTCAGAAAAAAACTCATTTGCAGAAGTAGCAGTAAAACTGAAGTAAATACTAAAAAATCCTTTCTACCTCTCATCTTCTTATATTCTCCATTCATTATTTTATAAAAACATCCTGGAATTTGCGGGTTATAATATTTTGAATAGATGTGTGGTTTGTCTGGTACTACATTGAAGATTATTTATAAAAAATTATAACTTTTCTAGTTAGCCTCATTAGTTTTTTAATATTTTTTATTCTTTTGTTAAGCCGATTCTTTTCTTGAAAAGTTCACCCTCCTTTCTGAAACCGTAATGGTTCTCTGTACCGTTTCAACACGCAATCTTCTCCGAAGAAAAAAGATAGGAGAACGTTAAAGTGTCTTTAAGTTATTATTGATTAGGTCAATGGTGTCAAAGGACCATTCATTAACATCTTTTACTATTTTAAATAACATTTTTTAATACTCTAATATGTATGTATTATTCCATATTTAAGATAATTTTAACTAATTTTTATAAAAAAGTTAAATATTTTATTAACTCTATGAGTTAAGGAATGGTTTGGATAGTAAAAAAATTTTTAATTTATATGTTTGATGAACTTTGATTTTTATGCTTTGACTTTTTTCTTTTCAGTATTTTAAGTCGGAAGAAGTCTTCTCTCTCTTTTTCTTCCAGCTCTTCAGAGATGGATTTTACCAGAGCTTCATATCTGGGTATCACTCTTTTCTAATCCAAATATGAGCCTGAAAGCAAGAGTCATGCTGCTACTATTTTATCAAATAATCTATCTCTTGCAAGCTGCACTTTTTGAGCCATCTCATTATCGGTATTTCTTCTGGCTATTCCATCGAGCATCG
>JAKQEP010000152.1 GCA_029556475.1 Candidatus Atribacteria bacterium | reverse complement strand
TAATTGGGATATACTGCTTAAATTAGAGTCATTCATCATAACTACCATTATCATATAGCTATTATGACTCTTGTTTCTGTTCGGTCAAATATGTTAATATTTAAGAACAGATTTCAGGCTCATCTTGCATTGGAGAAGACTGTCAGTTTATTTACTTAACCAAGTAGTGTATAATGCTATAAATAGAATAGAAAATAAGAAATATACTTTACTTTAATATTCTATCACGTTATAGAAAAAAAATCTTTTGTATTTAATTGCATTTACTTTTAGGGGAAATGATTTTTCCTGAAAAAGCTATTTTTAAATTAATAATTTATTATCATAGGTTTTTAACTTTTTGAGAAAGGAGTGCTGATATGCCTAAACCAAAAATCGGTTTTATCGGAATTGGAATTATGGGTTTTCCAATGGCTAAAAATTTGATTAAGGCAGGATATCCTCTTATTGCCTACTCTCTTACTGAACAATCTTTATCAAAAATACTGAATGAGGGCGCAGAAAGGGGGGAATCCTGCACACATGTGGCTAAAAACTGCGATATTATCATCACTATGTTACCCAATTCTCCAGATGTGGAACAGGTTATTCTGGGTGAACAGGGTATCTTAAAAGGTGCCTGTAAAGGGCAAATCCTTATCGATATGAGCTCCATTGCTCCCCTGGTTTCTCAATCACTGGCAAGAGAACTGGAGAAAAAAGGGATAGATATGCTGGATGCCCCGGTAAGTGGAGGGCAGGAGAAAGCCCAATCGGGAACCTTAGCCATAATGGTAGGCGGGGAAGAAGAGATTTTCAATTACTGTAAACCTGTCCTGGAGGTAATGGGTAAACCAATACTGGTAGGGGATATTGGAGCAGGTGGTACTGCCAAATTAGTAAATCAGGCCATTGTGGCGGTAAATATTGCTATTGTTGCCGAAGCGCTGCTTTTAGGCAAAAAAGCCGGTGTTGACCCGGAAAGAATTGTTTCTGCCATAAAAGAAGGATTAGCGGGTAGTCAGTGTCTTACTGATAAAGCGCCACGTATGCTCAGCGGTAATTATGCTCCTGGTTTTCGGATTCATTTACATGTTAAAGACCTTACCAATGTCTTACAGACCAGTCAGGAACTGCACAATGCCATGCCTTTAACAGCACAGGTAATGGAGATGATGCAGGCCTTAATGGCAGATGGTCATACAGAGCTTGACCATGCCGGACTGGCACTCTTTTATGAGAAGCTCAATAGTATTTCTTTGAAAAAATAATTAAAATATAAGTAACCAAGGAGTAAAAAATGAAGCTTTTAATAGAAGAAAGAAGAAAAGAAATTGATAATATCTTCAGTTACATTTTTCAACCCGAGGAACCTGTAACCTGGCAGGCAGGACAGTATGCCCTTTACAGGATTCCCCATGATAATCCTGATAATAGAGGAGAGGTGCGAATTTTTACGGTTTCATCACCACCATTTAAAGAAAAGCTTATGCTCACAACCCATTACTTATTTGAAGAGAGTAGTTCTTTTAAAAAGGCACTCTTTGCCAAAAAAGTAGGGGATGAAGTGGAGCTTGTTAAAATAGACGGGAAATTTACCATAAATAATGATGCACAAAAATTAGTCTTTATTGCCGGTGGGATTGGAATAACCCCTTTTCATTCCATTCTCCTGGAATTAGAAAAAGAGAAGGTTGGCAAAGATATAATACTTATTTACAGCAATAAAGATGAAGAACATATTGTTTTTAAAGATACCCTGGACAATTTAGCCAGAGGGTATAACAGGTTAAATATTAAATATATCTTTTCACCCCAGCGGGCTGATGAAAATTTAATCAAAGAAACAGTTCCCGTTCTCAAAGAGCGTGTATTTTATATTTCTGGTCCTATGAGATTGGTTAAAGCGGTAGAGGAGACCCTCTATAAGCTTGAGGTAGATAAGGAAAACGTAAAAAAGGATTATTTTCCTGGCTTGAATGAATAGCAGATATACCTCTTTTAAAGCATTATCAGATATCTGTTATAGCGATACTTTATTATTATAAGAGAGTGAAGGAAACCCGTTATGGTTGCCAATTTTTCCAGAGAAGAAAGAGAAGGTATTGTGGTTATTGGTGGTGCCAATATCGATATCAAAGGGAAATCAAAGAATGTTATTCAATGGGATACTTCCAATCCGGGTACTATACGGGTTAGCCATGGAGGTGTGGGCAGAAATATTGCCCATTATTTAGGACTATTAAACATACCGGTAAAATATTTGAGTGCGGTTGGCGATGACTCTGAGGGGAGAGAAATACTGGAAAAGCTGAGAAATGCCCGTGTTCAGGCCGAGGAAGTAGTCCTGTCGAAGAAAGAACCTACTGGAAAATATGTTGCCATTTTAGATGAAAAAGGCGACTTACAGGTTGGGGTAAGTGACACCGAAATTATGAAAAGAGTTACCCCTCGTTATCTAATTGCCAAAGCCGGGGTTATAAAGAAGAATCGTTTTATGATTATCGATACCAACCTTACCCCCCAGGCTATTTATCATATTGCTGATTTGTGTTACCGGGAAAAAATTCCCTTGATTGCCGATCCGGTATCTGCGGTAAAAAGCAGAAAACTTTTGGGTATTTTATCCAGGATTAGTTATTTAACTCCAGATATCAGTGAGCTGAGTGCACTTTCCGGAGTCATCATTAAAAGTGCTGCTGATCGGCAGAAAGCCATCGAAGCCCTGATGAAAAAAGGTGTTAAGAATATCATTCTGACCCACAGTACCCGTGGTGTTTATATCCATTCAGAGCAGGTACCTGAGGGAGAATTTATTAATATAAAAAGAAAAAAGATGGTCGATTGTACTGGTGCTGGAGATGCTCTAGTAGCCGGTATGGCTTACGGTTTATATAAAAATTATAGCCTTTACCATTCGGTACAAATAGGTATGGTCATTGCTTCTTTAGCGGTTACCTCTCCAGATACGGTATATGCCCAGCTCGATGAAGCTATGGTAAAAAAACAGATGGTAAGGACATTCAGGATCTTATAATGTTTGATTATTTTGAAATCAGAGAAGAAATCAGAGAAGAAATAGGTAAAGGAAAAGAAGGCAAACCGGTAGTAGCCCTGGAATCAAATCTCATTACCCATGGTCTGCCTTTCCCGGAAAACATTGATACCGCTTTCCAGATGGAAAAGAATATTCGTGACCAGGGTGCCGTCCCGGCTACCATTGCCCTTATCAATGGTAAGATTAAAGTGGGGTTAACCCATGATGAGATTGAAAGACTCGCCCATTCTCAGAATGTTGTAAAAGCCAGCAAGAGAGATTTGTCTTCCCTTGTTGCCAAAGGAATGGATGCCGGCACCACTGTAGCCCTAACCATGTGGATAGCACACCGCTGTCAGATAGTATTCTTTGCTACCGGTGGCATCGGTGGTGTTCATAATAGCTATGAGGGAGAGTATTCTATGGATATTTCTTCCGATTTAATAGAGCTTTCTCGAACTCCGGTAGCGGTAATCTGCTCGGGTGTCAAGGCAATCCTTGATATACCCCGCACCCAGGAATATCTGGAAACCATGGGAGTTCCGGTGTTGGGTTATCAGACTGAAGAGCTACCTGCTTTTTACAGCCAATCCAGCCATCTGAGAGCGGATTATCTCTTAAAAGACCCACAGGAAGCAGCACAGGTGGTCTGGGACCATCTACGATTAAAACTGGGCACCGGTCTGATAATAGCCAATCCGGTACCCACCGAATTTGCATTAAGTAAAAAGAAAGTAGACCATTGGATAGAACAGGCCCGCAAATTAGCTCATAAGGAGAATATCAAGGGCAAACAGCTTACCCCCTATCTCTTGAATAAAGTAAAAGAACTCAGTGAGGGAAGAAGTCTAAAAGCCAATATAGAACTTCTCAAACATAATGCCACCATCGCTGCCCGGATAGCCCTCTCCTACCACCAAATCGGGATAAAGTCCTGACCTCCAGGAGACTTTTTATCTTTTTTAAAGCTCTGTTGCGTCTATAATTAATCATCTGCTGCGATTCACCCAAAATTTTACCAATTTCGGCATCCCGATACCCCCACCAGTAATATAGCACTACTATCTGATGTTCCTGTTTATCCAGCTCATCCAGGCATTCTTCCAGAATCATATTCTCTACATAATTTTCTACATAACCATCCATCTTAGCTTCCCCCCCTCCTCCTTTTATTCTTTCATTTCCAACAACATCTTTATCTTAGTCATTGCGAGGTTTGCTGAAAGCAAACCGTGGCAATCTCATCCCCTACAGCCCACACTCTTTATCTAAAACTATAAACCCCTTCCATCTACACCCACATCTTTATAACTAACTACCATCGACCATCGACCAACGACCACCTTCATTTATTCCCACATCTTTTAACTAAATACCAACGACCATCGACTAACGACTTCTCCCAATTATTCCCCCGTCTTAAACAATTTTCTCCAATACATCCACAACCCCCATTTAATCCTTTTCTTCATATATCCGGCAAAGGTAACCGGGGGCATAGGTCGATACTCATAAACACCGGTAATAAAATATAATATTCCCTGCTGATAGGCATCCTCATATTCCAGCCCCATCCCTTTAAAAAATGCTGCCTGTTTTTTTATGAGAGGATTGAACTGCTCGATTAATTGCATCATCGCTTCCTTATCTCTGTCTTTGGCTTTCTGAATCAATAGGTCCATCTCTTCCTTATCCATAATTTCCTTCCCTTCTACTATTTTCTCTGTTTCTGATTTAGAATAGCTAAAAAGATGCTCTCTTGTAGTCTATAATGGGTAAAAATAGAGGATAATTTTAGTAAAGTTTTGCGAAAAAAACAGTATAATAAGAATCGGAAAAGGGCTTATTGCTGAAATTTACTCTAATGTTAGTAAAAACTGTATAATCTTTTGATTTAGTGTAAACATATTGGGGATAACCTTGAAAAAGAACAGAGAAAAGGGTAATATTAATTACTACAAGAAGATTATTCTTTAAAAATTGCCTGACTGGTAAAAATTCAATATTTTTACTTTTTAATAAAAGTTGGTTGGTAAAATGAAAAAATATAGAATAATATTTATAGTAACAATACTATTTTCCATTTTTTTCTTGCTATATAATACCTCAATCTGCTCACCAGCCTCAGAGGAATCTGTCTATAAAGAACGTCGTGAGAAGATGGTTGCCCAGGATTTAGCTGCACGGGATATTACAGACCCTTTGGTACTGGAAGCCATGGGTAAAGTGCCTCGCCATGAATTTGTAGATGCTCGGGTCAAGGATGAGGCATATGGCGATTTCCCCCTGGGAATAGGCGAAGGACAGACCATCTCTCAACCCTATATAGTTGCTCTAAAGACCCAGCTTTTGGAGTTAACCGGAGCTGAAAAAGTCCTGGAAATAGGAACCGGTTCCGGATACCAGGCTGCCATCTTAGCAGAAATAGTGAAAGAGGTTTATACCATTGAAATTTATGAATCCTTATCTCTTAAGGCTCAAAGCCTGCTAAACAAGCTGGGTTATGACAATATAAAATTCCTAATAGGTGACGGGTACTATGGCTGGCAGGATGAAGCACCCTTTGATGCTATTATAGTCACCTGTGCTCCAGACCATGTCCCCCCACCCCTTTTAGAACAATTACACCCTGAGCATGGTCGGATGGTAATCCCGGTAGGCAGTGTCTGGATGATTCAAACCCTGATGAAAATCTATAATAAAGAAGGTAGGAGGGTTTCAGAGGGAATCACCGGAGTCCTCTTTGTTCCCATGCTCAGAGCACTGGATTAAACCCGTTATTATTCTTTAATACCCTCATACTGGTCATACTGGTTAGGAAAAGGAATTGTAAAGATGAAAAAGAAAAAGGTTGGAATACCCTATGCTCTCTATTTTTATGAATACTATCCTCTCTGGAAGGAGTTTTTAACCCGTCTGGGAGTTGAGGTGGTGCTCTCCAGACCCACCAATAAGAGTATTCTTGATTCAGGGATACGTTCATCCTTGAGCGAGATATGTCTTCCGGTCAAGGTATTCTACGGTCATGTCCTGAGTTTAGTTGACCAGGTAGACTATATTCTAATCCCCAGAATGGTATGTATAGAAAAGGGTGCCTTCTTCTGCCCCAAAATTATTGGCTTACCCGATATGGTAAAATCCTCACTCAGTTCAATATGCCCCATAATCAGCCCTGTGGTGGATGTTAGAAAATCTTATGGCACCTGGAAGAACAGTCTTTTTCAAGTAGGGCAACTGCTTACTGAGAACACTTTAGCAATTTCTAGAGCTATTTCTCTCTCCTGGGAGAATTTTCAGAAAAACTATGTGGCACATCTCTTAGACCCCAAAGTGCTTAGACCTGCTTCTCTTATTGAAGGGCAGGATAGTATAAACAGTAAGAGACAATGGGAAGAGAAACCTATCAATATTGCTGTAGTGGGTCATGATTACTTAATCGATGATTCCTATATAAATTTGAACTTAATAGAAAAACTGAAAAGGATGAAAGTGAATGTGTTAACACCGGGAATGGTGCATCCGGCTATGGTAAAAAAACAGTTAAAAAAGCTGTACAAACCAATCTTCTGGAGTCTCTCCCGCAAAGCAGTGGGAGCAGCTCTCTATTATTTCGAAAACGGGGTAGAAGGGATTATTCATCTGACCTCTTTTGAATGTGGAGAAGATTCCATGGTAGGTGAATCGATTCACCATCAAAGCCAGAAATGCCCGGAGGTCTCCTATACTGAATTTGTTTTTGACGAACATACCGGAGAAGCCGGCATCAATACCCGTATTGAAGCCTTTCTCGATATGATAAGGAGGAAAAAAAGAATTGAAAATAGCCTTGCCCCGTCTTGGTAATATCGAAGTTATGAATGAGACTATCATCACTGATATGGGACATGAATTGATAGAGATACCGCCCAATACCAAAAGAACGCTCGATTTGGGAGTGAGATATGCACCTGAGTATTGCTGCTTGCCCCTCAAAATCGTACTGGGTAATTTCTTAGAAGCACTGGAGTTGGGTGCTGAAGGTCTGATTATGGCAGGCGGTTGGGGACCCTGTCGTTTTGGATATTATGCTCAGGTACAGAGGGATATCCTGTTAGATTTGGGCTATGATTTCAAAATGATTATTATAGAAATTCCTCGTGGAAACTGGAATATGTTATGGGAAAACTTAAATATCTTGCGTAATGGCAGAAGCTGGTCTTATTTTATCAATCAATTCAGATTGGGCTGGCAGAAAATCCTATTGATGGAGAAACTGGAGAATATGGTCTTATCGGTTCGTCCCAGAGAAAAGGTAAGAGGTGTCTCTTCCCGTATCTTAAAAGAGAGTATGTTGAAAATTAAAAAAGCTAAAAATCGCGAAATGCTCAAACAGATAGAAACTGAGACCATACACAAATTCGATGAGAATACTGATTTTCAAAAACAGAATCTTATCAGAATTGCTCTGGTTGGCGAATTCTATGTCTCTTTAGAACCATTTACCAATCATCACCTGGAAGAGAAGCTCGGCTATATGGGGATAGAAGTAGTGCGTAAAAATACCATTGAAGCCTGGATTGGCCCCATAATGAGATTAAAAATTTTTAAAGATAGTTTTAAGGAAGAACAAGAGATAGAGGAGGCAGCCTACCCTTATCTGGCACATTCGGTAGGCGGTGAAGGACAGACTACAGTGGGCAATGTGGTGTTAGCCCATAAAGAAGGGCTGGATGGTGCCATTCAGGTTATACCCTTCACCTGTATGCCCGAGATTGTTGCCGAGACAATCCTGAAGAAGGTTAGTGAAGACCTTGATTTTCCTACTTTAACCCTGATTTATGATGAGCAAACCGGTGAAGAAGGGCTTAATACCCGGGTAGAGGCTTTTGTTGACTTGCTTAAAAAGAGGAGAAAGGGGGTAAGGATGTCTGTATGAGAACATTTTTAGGAATCGATGTAGGGGCGGTCAGTACCGATCTGGTCTTATTGGATGAGAATAACGATGTGTTAAACTCTGTTTATCTGAGGACACAGGGGCAGCCCATTAAAATGCTCAAAGAAGGACTCTCCATTATCAGAAAAGAAAATCAGGGAATATCTCTGGAGGTGGTCGGCGTTGGTACTACCGGTAGTGGAAGAGTATTAGCCGGGGTAATAGCAGGTGCGGATATCGTGAAGAATGAGATTACCGCTCATTCGGTAGCAGCCTTATATCTTAATCCGGAAGTGCGTACCATCTTTGAGATAGGCGGGCAGGATTCCAAAATCATTATTCTTCAGAATGGTGTGGTGGTCGATTTTGCCATGAATACTATCTGTGCTGCCGGTACCGGTTCTTTCCTGGATCATCAGGCATATCGTCTGGACATTCCCATTGAAGAGTTTGGAGAGTATGCTCTGCGTTCCGAAAATCCGGTAAGGATTGCAGGCAGATGTACAGTATTTGCCGAATCAGATATGGTTCACAAACAGCAGATGGGCTACAAAGAAGAAGATATTATTGCCGGTTTATGTGAGGCAATGGTCCGCAATTACCTGAACAATGTGGGAAAGGGTAAGAAGATTTTACCTACCATTTTCTTTCAGGGAGGTGTGGCTGCCAATTCAGGAATTAAAAAGAGTTTTGAAAAAGAGATTGGTTATCAGGTTGTAGTTCCTGAGTATTACCAGGTGATGGGTGCCATAGGGGCAGCCCTTCTGGCCAGGGAAGAGATAGAGCTAAATCCTCGTCCCTCGGCCTTCTATGGTTTTGAATTGGTGGAGCGGAATTACCAGACCAGTGGATTTGAATGTGATGGTTGTCCCAACCATTGTGAAGTGGTGGAAATCATGGTTGATGGTGAAACGATTGCCCGCTGGGGTGACCGCTGTGGCAAATGGTCTTTAGGCTATCAAGCAATTCGATAGGAAGTCAGCTATAAACTTAAAATCTAATCTAACTAATAAATATCAACTACCAGTGACTGATAACTATATTTATCCCTTCTGCTATAAATGTTATTACTAATTTTTTCAAAAAATAGTATAATATAAAATAATTACATTTCTTTTTGAAAATTAATCTGCCAGATGAAATATTCAGCTGGGATTTCTCCTAAAAATAAAAAATGAACTATATCATAATTGGACTTTGACTGATGATTCCTTGATCATTCATTGCCTTTCTGACTTTAAAGAGTTAGGAAGCTAGAGTCTAAGTACCATTCTTTTAAAGAAATAGAATAAATAATAGTAAAAAAATATTATTTTCTAGTGTATTGTGTGGTTATTATATGGCATAGTTAAGATTTTTAAAAAAATAGGAGGTCTGGCTGTGCTTACCAATGGTTTGGTTAAAAAGCACCAAAAGATTGTCTTATTATTAGTATTCATTTATCTTATCCTTTTTATCCTTTTCTTATTTACCTTAGAAATAGCAGCCTTCCCAAATATCTCTCCAGAGACTCTGGGCTCTCTGCCGGTAAATCCAATATTGTTAGACGATGATTCACTTAATGAACTTATCTACATCTCGTCTGATTTCAGTATTCTGGTCTTCAGAAGAGCAACTTTCCAACTGCTAAATTTAAATATGGGGGATGCTTTATTCTTAGATTATGAGATAACTAAAGACGATTATTTTTTAGGTCAAATTATCAATATAATTAGGGATATTAGAGATAATTCTTATCAAAATGGAATGATTATTCACCTTGTTCCCTGGCGGGAAAACCATCCTCCGGTCATTTCCGGTTTGATTGCTCAACCCTCTATCTTAGAAGCAGGACAGCAGAGCAGGGTCACCTGTCATGCTGCTGATGAGGATGGAGATACCCTTTCCTACTATTGGTATAGCAATAAGGGCTTGATAAGAGGAATCGGTGCCAGTGTAATCTGGACAGCTCCCTATCAACCCGGTGATTGTTTTATCAGTTGTGAAGTTAGTGACAACAGGGGAGGCAAAGATAATAGGGCAGTTCGGATTCAGGTTGTGAAAAGTTCTCCTTTATTAACTTATCAGGAAAGAGAATTGATATACCAATTTGGCTGGAGCAGCAATCACACCATTCGATGGCCTGATGGTCCTGTAGCAGTCTATGATGGCACAAATTTCCATCGCATGCAGGAAGTGTTGGATGAGTGGAATAAGGTGGTAGGTGATAATGTTCTTTTTTATTTAAGTAATGACCCTCAAAGTCCGGTAAAGATAAGTTACAACTATGAGTTGAGCCGAAAAAACCTCTGTTATCATGTTGACACCCATTGGAGAAATTACCAATTGTATGCTGCCGAGATTCAGGTTAATCCAGATTCCTGGCAATGCGGTTTTCCAGGAAACCTGTATGCCGGCTATCTCCATTCCTTTTCCGGAGTGGCCGGCTTTAATGTCTGGCAGGGGAAAACCATTGAACGGCGAGACTGGCAAAATTTCAATCAGATTTCAGAGATAATGCGCAATATGATAAAAGGTCTTTACAAAGTTCCCGCAGGTTATGATTTAAACAATGATTAATAAGTGTCAATAAATTTTTTTAAATTATTGTTGCCTGAGAAATTAAGCGAAAAATATTACCTGGTTGTCTATATTTATGAAAAAAGGGAATAATAATAATGGTAGGTTGTTTAAATTTGATTATAAAAAAATAAAATGGTAGGAGGTCATAATTATGAAGGGGAAAAATGTTTTAACAATAACTATTCTTTTACTGCTTATAATTTTATCAAACTCACTCTTATTAGCTGAAACCAGTATAAAAGAGGCAAGTACTTATAATTCAAATGGAGATTTAATTAATGGTTGGAACTGGCTTAGAGATTCGGCATTAAATGATTATGCTGAGTGGACTTTTCATAACATAACTCCTGGCACAACAGATCTAGTTTTGGATATCACTGCTCTGGCTACTGATAAAGTAAACGGTGGAAGAGGATTTGATGCAAAATTCAAACTAATCTATGGCTTCCCCGGGAGTGGTAACATGGGTGGAGTATTCAAGACCAAGACAGTTACTATTCCCAATGTCTCTTCTTCAGCTGATCCCCTGGGTTATACCTGTAAAGGACAGGTAAACATTGACAGAGATTTTATACCTGGTGCTACCACAATATTTATCAGGATAGAAAGGGAATCTCCTCAGGATAATCACATAGCTTTCAAACAGGACAGTATCGTTATAATGGTAGATGAGGAAGAAGAAGCAATAGAAGAAGAGATTGAGGACCAGGAAGAATTAGGAGAAGTAGAACAAGAAGAGGAATTGAGAGAGGAAGGAAAAGAAGAAAAGATTGATACTGGAGAAGAAGTAGTTCTAATTCAAGAAGGTGATTATACCGGTTTCCTGGGAGATGCGATTGGTGAAGGAAAAATACATAATGATGACTATTATCAAATTTATGTTGAAAAAGGACAATTGATTACCCTTCAACTAACTATTCCCGGCAATGCCAGTTATAATCTTACTTTATTCAATCCCAACCGTTCTTCCCGAGGTTCTTCTATTACCCAGCTGGATACCAAGACTCTGGATTATGTGGCTGATTCCACTGGAACCTGGTATATCAGGGTATCCCGCTCTTCCGGAGAAGGTGAATACCAGTTATCCGTTGATATCCAGAACCAGAATGATGCAGATAGCGGACGGGATGCTGGCGATTCCTATCAAGAGGCCATTCCCATATCCGACAGCACCTTTACCGGGTTGTTGAAAGCAGGAGACAATGATGATTACTACAGTATAGAGGTTGAAAAAGGACAATTGATTACCCTTCAACTAACTATTCCCGGTAATGCCAGTTATAATCTTACTTTATTAAATCCCAACCGTACCTCCCGAGGTTCTTCCATTACCCGGCTTGATTCCAAGACTCTGGATTATGTGGCTGATTCTACTGGAACCTGGTACATCAAGGTATCTCGCTCTTCCGGAGAAGGCAAGTATCAACTTTCTGTGGACATAGAAAACCAGAATGATGCAGATAGTGGACGGGATGCTGGCGATTCCTATCAGGAAGCTATTCCCATATCTGACAGCACCTTTACCGGGTTATTGAAAGCAGGAGACAATGATGATTACTATAGTATGGAAGTAGAAAAAGGACAATTGATTACCCTTCAACTAACTATTCCCGGTAATGCCAGTTATAATCTTATTTTATTAAGTCCCAACCGCACCTCCCGAGGTTCTTCTATTACCCAGCTGGATACCAAGACTCTGGAATATGTGGCTGATTCCACCGGAACCTGGTATATCAGAATATACCGCTCTTCCGGAGAAGGCAAGTATCAACTTGATATAGACACTTACGAGGCTTATCACGATGATAATGAAGAGGAAGATACGGAGACATCCTGCACCTTCACTCTATCCAGTTATAATTCAACTTTCCGGTCTGCGGGGGGTACTGGAGAATTTACTATAACTCCCTCATATTCCCATTGCCAGTGGGCTGCCCTATCAGATGTATCCTGGATACAGATTCATTCAGGCAGCAGTGGCACAGGAAGTCAGACTTTAGGTTTTTCTGTTCAGGAAAATAGCAGTACTACAGGACGTACCGGACATATTTCAGTTGAAAACAGAATTCATGTTGTGAACCAACAACCCAAAATAATATTAAGCTTATCTAATGGAGGCAGGGTACTTAGTAGTAACATTCCCATTTTTGTGAGTGAAACGGAAAAAGGTTCTGACATTGATTCAGATGGTGATGGAATATTGCAAGAATGGGAAGATGAAGCAATGGAGTATATCAATCCTTATATTGAACTTGATGAAGAAGAGGATTGGTTAACAAAAAGAGATACAGACCATGTGGCAAATTATGTAAGAATACATCCATCTAATTCTACTGGAAGGTCAACCATTAGCTATCATTCAGAAAATCTTCCACACTATATTATTTTTCGCTATGTGGTTACCTGGAGTCAAGATTATGGTCGATTTGGTGTCACGGCTCATAAGGGAGACCATGAACGTATTTTTATGGCCTGGAAGGTAATAGATAATAAAAATTTGAGATTAGAATGGGTATTTAAATCTTCACATGAGGATCCTAGTGCTCATCATGGGGTTTGGAATGCCTGGCACAGGGTATGTAATAAAGGCGATGTTGCCTTAAACTTCACACAAAAAATGTATTCTGAAGTTATGTGCAGTAACTTGGAATTTTATAATAACAGGCTACTGGTATATGCATCGGAAGGTAAACATGCCATCTATCCATCTTGTGATTTGTGTGAAAATGTCAATTTATTTATAGGTGTAGCTGGTGAAGATTGCGGTGGTGGAGGAACTTTCAGGTTTGATTGCTATAATGTTGGAGAACCTCCTGAATTTATCGATCCCGCTATCTATGATTTAAGCCTGGATAGAGGAAAATTAGAAAAAGAGTTGCCGGAAATTGATTTTAAAGGATTTGCTGATAAACTCTCAAGTCGTTATAGAATACAAATAAAGACTGGCAATGAAGATTTGTCAGGAACTGATGCCAAGATAAGCATTAAACTTTTTGGAAGCGAAGGAACGTCTTCCTGGTATGATGTTTATTCTAAACCAAGCCCTCCTCTTGATATTACAATTAGGCATTTAGGTACCTTCGAGAAAGGAGATACAGATAATATTTATGTGAATTCATCTGATTTGGGCGAGATTAATAAAATTCAAATTAAACATGACAATACCGGTCCGGGTCCGGGGTGGCTTATCAGTGAAATTTTAGTAGAAGATTTAGTGACCCATGCTACCTGGCATGCTCGACCGAATACCTGGCTGGATAAATTTCCATGGCAGGATAATACTAACAAAACTTTTAATTTAAGTTCAACCCCTTAAGCAATCTCAATACTAAATACTAAAAGTAGGAGCAGAGAAGAGATGAAAAAAATATTTTCTTTTTTTATATGGCTTTCCTGTTTTTCTGTATTCTTCTACCAGCTTCGGCTCAACAAGCTGGAGATGTTCTAACAGAGGAGGTGCCGGAAGGATACGTTTTCTACAGATACCAATATGCCTATCTGGACATCTCTTTGATTTATCCGGGAAAATGGCTCAATTATTCTTCCCAGGAGCGAGGAATTTTGATTAATACTCCTGATTCTCAAGGTTCAATAATGATTTCAGGCCATCCGACATTTAGAGAGGATAACACCTTAGAAAAGCTGTGGGCAGAAAATAAGGAAAGTTTAGAGTTGGCCGGGGCAATTTTTCAGGAATCTGTTCCGGATACCTTTTCAGGATACCCGGCAATTAAAGCCCTGCATACCATCAAGATAGGCAATAATATTCACCAATATCTTCGCTATAGCACTGTTGTAGATGATATGTTTTATACCTTTAGCTTCCAGGCTCCTGCCGAAGAATTTGAAAAATACTTAGAAGAAGTACTTACTATAGTTCATTCTGTATTGATAAAGACTGTTGAATAGGAAAAATTGGGTCGGGTCATTGAGGCCTGACCCCAACAGGTAAGTAAACTGGTAAATCTTTCTAATTTTTGAATTACTCATTATTTCAGTATTGAGAAATTCCCAATCCACTCAGGCTCTTCCGGTGCTTCGCCGCTTTCTAATATTTCTCTCCAGGCTTCATCGGTTAACCGTTCACTCATTGGCTGTTTGAATTCATAATAGCTAAAAACTGGCCCCACTCCTAACACAATATATCCCTGGGGAAGCCTATAGGCAATAATGGCAGTCTTAACAAAACCAGTGCCCTCTTCCAGTACTTTTTCAGTATTTCCTTCAGTATGAACATCGGCAATCATCACTGATTTTAGAGAATCCGGGTTAATATCTCCTCCGGCAATTGTACCAATCAAACTGGCGGAGATAGCACCAAAATTTTCAATAAAATCATAATCTTTATCTTCTAATAACTTATTAGCCAATTCTTTTTTGGTAATATCCAGCAACCTCTCCAGCACCTCGGCAAATCGTTTCAACCCTGACTCTATTCTTAAATCTTCCAGTATCCGTGGAGGAACCAATTTTTCAAATCCAGCCAGAGTAATATTGGTTAAGTTTAATAGTCTGCTGTAAAATTCAGGAACCGGCTCTACATATCCTACTACCGGAGGTCGGAACATGCCGCCTCTCTCAGCCATGGTATAACTCTGTTTCACATATAAAATAGTATCATGCCGTAATTGAGCCCAGGAAGCCAGAGTAGTATTTAATTGCTTATCCTGCCAGGCAGTGGTCTGCATAAAGGTAGGATAACCTTCACTGACTTCACTATGTAAAGACTTCAAAACATAAAGCCAATTCATATAAAGATTTTTTAACCAGTCTTCCTCTCTAAAAGTATCAATATTATCTTTTAATTCAAAGAATTTTTTTTCATAATCACTATACCGGGTATCTCCGGTAGATTCCAGTATATCCCGGGCTCTCTGTGAACCCAGCAGAGCCATTAAGTCCAATCCCCGGGGAAATCCCCGGACTTCCCTGTTAGCCGGAGGATGACAGGCCGCAACGTCTGTTTTAACCCAGGTAAATGGCCTGTTGCTTCTGAATTCCTCATAATCATCATTCCAGCTGAAAGTAAAGGGTTTTTCCGCAGTAGGCAATATAAAATTTGGCCCATTATACTCACCGCTATAAGGTGAGACAATTTCAGAGAATAACCAGGAATCTAAGGTAAAGTGCTGTCCCATCATTCTAAAACCTTTTGTCTGTTTAAGAAGTCTCCTGGCTTGCATTTTTAAGTCTTGAATTCCCTTTTCAGTAAGTGGAGGGCAGGGCATCAGCAATTCACAGGCGCCTAATCCACTGTAAATTTTGGGGTTAAAAGGATAATTTCCAATCATTTCCTTTAGCCGGTCATATTTTTCAACCAATCTATCTGAATCTATTTTGCCATTTTCTTCAGAGAATACTTTTTGCAGCACTTCACCATATTCATATGGTCCTAAGTCATCAGAAAACCCTACTATAAAGGAGGTAATATTATAGATACGTCTCCATCTTTCCTGGATATTCCGGCTGCTGATATATTCTTTTGCCAGTAAAAAGGCCTGAAGGGTCTGTATTCGGGCATCATATTCGGAGATGATTCCTCCTATATCTCCACTACAGATAGATTCTCCTGCAGATAAGGAGGGAGAGCCTTCAATTAAAGCAGTCATTCTGCCAAACCACATCAAAGCTTTAAAATAATTTTTCAGCTTCTCAGATCTAGTGTAATGTCCCCGGGGAACATATTGAGAATAATCTTCCTGATAAATAAAGACAGGAGAATATTCCCAGCCCTGGTGCTTTTTGATAAGATTGATTTCAGTCTGAACTAAATCCTGTACAAATTGTGGGACATTGAAATCATAATATCCAAATTCTTCCTCGCTGAAGTATTGGTAGCTGGCCTGTTCTCCATAAACATCCTTTACCCCGGCTATCATCATCTCACAAAATTCCGGGTCCATTTCCGGGAAACAGTATTCCTCTTTTAGTTTTTCGTTGCTGATAACCTGGTTTTTGTCGGGTTTTAAAAGTTCTAAAGCAACAGAAAGATAGGCTACATTTCTTCTGGCAGCTTCTTTTAAATCGCCCTCAGTATAATTATAGTGATTCAGGGAAACATCAAATAATTCTTTACTGATTTCCCAGATATCCTGATAGAAGAGGTCCCGCTCCAGGCGCATTAAAGTTGTATCAAAAAAGATATGATAATAATGGAGCAGGGAATCTGAGGTGATAAAAACAGGCACATCTATATCTTTCAGTACCTGATAATAAGCAACAAAATCATCCTTAGGGTTGGCTAATTCACGGGTAGAATCCAGAAAAACTTCCTGCTCGGCAATGTCCAGAGGGGTAGGAACAACTACAAAGGCATTTTTTTCTAATAACTCTAATACTTTCGGTGTTAAAGGCATCTTTTCAAAAAAATCATGGTAATTTTCAATATCTGCAATGTTTAAAGGTAGAGAAAATCCCGGTATATCAGCATCGACTTCAGCCGGTCCTATAATAAAATCTTTGGGATTGATTAGCTGTTTATTAGGCGGGCTTGTATTTGCCAGCGACTGACCAACTGTAAAAGTTAATATTATTATAATTCCTATAGCAATTAAAAATATATTTATACCTTTACAATTAAATCTATTTTCTTTTGATTTTTTCATTTTTAAACCCCCTGATTTTTCTTTAATTTACCAGTTCTAATTCTATTATACCTTTTTTAATAGACTCTCTTAAACTCTTATTAGATTTCTCTGCCAGGCTTTTAAGAAATAATTCTTTTTCATTCTGCTCCATCAATATTGGTTGGCCGGACTGATTCTTTATTGGAAAGAGGTGAAAGGTGAGTTTATCGGTTGAAATAATCAAACCTATTACCAATCCTTCTCTGGTTTGCGGCAAAAACTGCCGGTCAAAGATAAAATTTCCTAAAGAATAGAATACCGGCTTACCCTTTATCATTTCAATCTCCCAGACTACATGGGGGTGATGCCCTATGGTAATATCCGCTCCTGCATCTACAATTTTCCCGGCCAATTCTCTTTCATCAATTCCGCTGTGTGCCTGATATTCATTACCCCAATGCATGCTCACAATGATAATTTTCTCTGGATTGGATTGCCTGGCCTTTTGAATCCCCTTGTTAATCTCTTCCTGATAATCAATAAAAGGCAATACCCGATTAAAGGCCAGAAAAACTGATTGTTCGGTGGCAAAGTAATAATTTTTTATATTTTTGGAATGAGAAAAGACAGGAGCAGAAAGAGGGGTTCCTATAAAACGTATCTGGTACCTTTGCAGCCAATCTAATGTTTCTTCCAGGCCCTCTTTGTCTCTATCCATAATATGGTTATTGGCTAAGGAGAGTAAATTAATCCGGCTCCATTTTAATGCTTCCAGTACTTCTGGACGAAAGTTAAATTTAGACTCATCCATTGCAGTTTCCTCTATATCCTCTATATTTTCTACAATGGGTCCCTCTAAATTGGCAAAAACCACATCTACATCCCTTAAGAGCTGTACAATTTTCAGAAAAGGATAATAAATACTATTTTCCTTCATTAATTCTTCTATACCACGCCCAAGCATCATATCTCCTGCCAGTAAAATTGTCTCAACCTGTAAATTATTTTCAGGAATTCCTTTCCGAAAAACAACACTAAAATAAGAGGTTGTAGAATTAAAATCACAGGGTAAAAAATCAAGAGAATTTTTGTGGACGACAATAGCGGGGTTTTCACTCCCACGCAATTTTGCAAACAAACGCATCGCATATAAAGATTGCCAGCTATCCACCTCTATATTTTCAAATTCACTTTCTTCAAAATTCAATAACACTCTAATACTTCTTGCATCATGAAAAATAGCAGCACCAGCCGGGAGATAATGGGAGAAATCAACACTGGCAATTATTATAGTCTGTTCATCGGAGACCTGATCGATTGTTTGGACTAACTTTATTACTTCTTCCTGAGTAATGCTTTCCGGAATAAGGATAGGAACAATCTTCGTTTCGGGAAGATATTTTTTAATAAAAGGTAATAGATTGGTAATGCCAAACTCTGCAAGCACAGCGCTTCTGTCTGAAATTATATTGTTATCAATGGTCAGTCTCTTTAATAAATCAATATCTGTAGACAAATCTTCTAGTTCAGTGACGCTTTTATCCCAGCCAACACTGATAAAGGAATTCTCTTCTTTAGTAGCCGAGCAATTGAAATGATCCGGGCTTAAAAGAATAATAGTTTCAGGGTGTTGTTCCTGTCCGGCAATAAATTCAAAAAAATCATCAATAATTTCTTTTGCCAGCAGGTGATGGGGCACTACACCTCCCGCAACAGAAAGTCCTCCCATGCTTTCCCCAACAACCGGCATTGTGCCAGTACCAAAACCGACACAGAACAAGATAAAAATAAAAATTAATCTTTTCATGTTAGGGGACGGTCCATTAACATCATTTCTTTTAATAAAAATTGAAAATAATATCTATAAACTCATATATATTCTATTATAAAATAAACAAAAGACCTAATCATGTTAGGGGTTGCACTAGCTCAATAACTCGGTAACTTTTCCCAGCTTCTTATTAGGGGGTAAGATACTTTATACAAAGGCAATCTAATAAAAATACCATAGCCTATAAAATCAAAGACAAAACCTGTCAGATTATAGTTATTCATACTCATAAAACTGTACTTCTTCCAAAATTGTTGACTTGGGGATTTATTAGTATCATAATATGGGAAAAATATATATAAGTGAAAAACCTACATTTTGATATCTCCAATATAAATAAAAGAAAGGAGTATAGAAAAATGAGCAAAAAGTATATCGTACTAATTATAGTTTTACTTTTACTACCGGCATTTCTAATGACAGGCTGTAGCCCTGCTCCAGGTGGAGGCAACAATGGTGTTCTACCCATCATTGTCACCTTTAACCCTCAGGGTGGGGAAGTCAGCCCTAAAAGCAAGGAGGTGACTGTAGGTTCAACCTATGGAGAGCTCCCTGTGCCAATCAAAATCGAGTATATCTTCTTAGGTTGGTTTACTGAGAAAACAGGCGGTACCGAAGTGACCAGCTCAACAGAAGTAACCAAAACCAAAAGTCACACCCTCTATGCCCATTGGGAGGAATTTGTAGGGCCACAGAAAACAGTCACCGTCACCTTTGACCCCCAATATGGAACAGTCGACCCTGCCAGCAAGGAGGTGACTGTTGGTTCAGCCTATGGATCACTGCCCACACCAGAACATCCGTTACTGTTTATGAAATTTATCGGATGGTTCACTGCACCAGTTGGCGGTACCGAAGTGACCAGTTCAACAACATTAACCATTGACCATGACCATACCCTCTATGCCCATTGGAAGAATCTTTTATTATGAGTGATACAGAATAAATGGTAAAGGTCGGGAGAATTCTATTGAGAATCCCTCGGCCTTTTTTATGTTTTGACAACTACAGAGAACAACTTTTCAGTCCGGTGAGCCATTAACAGGCAAACACCTCCCTGATTATCTATAGTCCACAAAGTACTGCGATATGAAAACCAGCATGCAAAGACAATTTAATAAAAACACTGTTTGATGATTATTATCTGGCTGTTCTTAATATTTAAGTACCTCCTCATGGTACTCATGGTAGAATAAAAAATTACACCAGAAAAGTTACTTAATTACTGAGCAGGAACAATGGTCCTTTGACATCTTTTTAAAAGCTAAAATACACTGATATTTGGTTCAGGTTTTGAGATATAGTGAAAAATGATACTCCAAAATCTGATTTCTTTTTTATTATATTGTAATATATAAAGGAAATATTCAGAGTAGCATTCTGGATAAGTCTACCGTTGAACTCTCCTTTTTGGAAAACTTTAACATTTATTGAATTTTGCTGAATCTTTTATTATAGTTGCAGAAAAGATATACACTTAAAAAGGATAACACTTAGCTTGAAACAATACAGATGTTTCTTAAATTAAACGAAAGGATAAAATAGATGAACAGACAGATTAAAAAGATTCTCAATATTGCCTTTATAACATTATGCCTCATTTCAGGGATAACTGGTTTAACAAGCCTGGCAATAGAGCAGGAAAATGGTATTCCTGAGGGATTTGTCTATGTCGATGAACTTATTCCTGATGCCATACTGGAGGTAAGGTACTTCTCAGAGGATAATTTTGTGGGAAGCAGAGTGGACGGATACCTGGCTCCCAGGGTCATCTTGACTATTGAGGCGGCGGAAGCACTGGCTGAAGTTGCCTATGAATTAAGAGAACGCGGGCTGATTTTAAAATTATTTGATGGCTATCGCCCACAGGTGGCTGTCAATCACTTTATCCGCTGGGCTGAGGATGTCGAAGACCAGAAAATGAAAGATAAATATTATCCACAGGTAAACAAAAGAGACGTCTTTAAGCTTGGCTATATAGCTAAAAGGTCAGGCCATTCGAGAGGAAGTACAATAGACCTCACTCTTGTCGATATTACTACCGGTGAGGAGCTGGATATGGGCAGCGGCTTTGACTTTTTTGGAGAAATCTCCCACCACGGTACCGATAAAATCGGTGAAGAACAGTTTCAGAATAGAGAGATTTTAAAAAATGCTATGTTAAAACACGGGTTTGAATTGTATTCCAAAGAATGGTGGCACTACACCCTTTCAGATGAGCCATTCCCTTCAACCTATTTCGATTTCCCAGTCCAATAACATGTTAGGGGACGGTCCTTTAACATCTTTTAAAAGAATTAAAATTCACTAATGTCAGGTAGTGATCTTAAAAATTCATAAAAAATGATATTCCAAACAAAACTACTCTGTGCTACTGTGCATAACATCTTAAGAGATACCAGCCATACCTGCTTTATCGGCATACTACTAATTTATTTCTTTGAAATTGCCAATAATCCCACCAAATAAATGCCTGCTGCCAGGTACCCCACAACCTTAAACCCACTGGTAATAGCAATCATCACTGCCAGGATAGATGCCAGAATAGAGCAGAAATTGTTAGTAGCCCATACCCAGGGTATCATCCCCTCCCTTTCCCTGGCCAAAAAATAGATACCAAGGGGGAAAGGCATACCCATCAGGAATGCCAGTGGTGCTATCAGAAATGAAGTCAGTAAAAATCTCACCACTAAAGATAGATGAAGGGTATATTTAAAAATAGCCGGTATCAGAATCTGATACAGTATCAAACATAGACCGATGAATAGAATAATCCTTTTCAGATAATATAATGTATCACTCTCTCTCGCCTGCCAGCGTTGAGAGAAACGGCTCCCCAGTCCCGAAAAGAACAAAAAAGAGAAGATGATTGCTGAGGTGGCATAAGTGGGATGGGTAAGATAAAGAATGAATTTCTGAATAAAGGAGACCTCAACCAGCATATAACCAAAGCCCAGCGCGGCAAAGTAAAGCAGCAGAAAATACCACCCCTCACCCGGCGATACCTTCCTAACCAGAAGTGGCAGGAATATAAAGAAGAAGCTGAATATTATTCCCTGTGCCAGGGTGGCAAAGACCATCAGATTACCCCATTCCAGCACGGGTTGCCAGTAACTGGTATCCCTGATAATAGCCGGGATATTTCTCCACTTTAAAAAATAGAAGAAGAAAGGGCTATTATCGGTAGCAGGTGCAATATTATAAAAATATTTCTGGTAAAATACTTTTGTCTTATCATTCTTATAATGGTCAATGAGCTCTGAAATAGCCAGATAATAATATGGCTTTTCCAGACGGTGGTTTTGATTGACCTGTTCGGGAAGAATTCCAGGAAAGTAAATTGGGTCAAAACTCCTCTCCCCACAGAAAGAAATAATAGTGTCCGCCTTCTTCCTATCAATAGCTCTTTTACTACAGATAAAAGTAACCGTACCCCAGCTGCGAATCAGGGCAATATGATTCTCGGGATTCTCAACCCCTATCTTTTCCAGCGCTTCTAAAGCAATAGCTGTCAGTTTGACCGATTCCCGGGGAGGGAAAAGAAGCCAGCGGGTAATGCAGATTATACCATCAGAGGAGAGATGTTCCCAAAAATCAACCATCCCCTCCACGGTATAAAGATAATTTTCTGAGATACTGTGAAATCCCCCGGTTGAGGCAGTAGCAGAGCCAACCATAGATATTTGAATCAGATCAAAGCTGTGGTCTATACCCTTCAGTACACTCCTCCCCTCACCGGGTAAAATGGTAACTTCAGATCTGTTGTACAGCTGCCTGGAATAGTCAGCAAACTCTCCTTTCATGAGCTCTATTACCAGAGGATTCATCTCAATAGCTTCAATCTCCCTGCTCTCCTGATAGAGAGCACTTATGATATCCAGCCCGCCTCCTGCACCAATAACCAGCACCCTGTCAGGCGTTTGGGCAAGATGAAACCCCAGTCCGTTGGTCAGGAAGTCGGTAAAACGAATAGATTCTATATCTCCGTCAAATTTCGTTATTGCATTTAGCCCCGAATCATCAGTAAGAATCCCCAGCTGCTCAGGTATTCTCTCTGAGAAATTGAGACTCAACCCTGGGGCATGCTTCACTGCCGGACTATGCACTACTTTTACCTGAGAAAAGCTATTTTCACGCTGGTATAGTATTTCTGTTTCGGGATAACGAAGAAAAGTGAATAATTCCTTATAGGGATTGATGGGCAGAGTTAGTACTCTCTTGGAGGGAAGATTAAAAAAGACTAGACTTATTATAATTAAGAGAAGTGAAAATAATGAAAACAGTTTTTTCTCCTGAGCAAGAGAAAAAAGGTAAGAGGCAGCAAGGCCTAAAATGGCCAACATCAAAACCAGATTAAATATTCCCATCCTGGTGCTGAAAAATAAAAAAGCAAGGCATCCCAAAGATGCCCCGGTTAAATCGTAAAAATATATATTTCCAACTTTCAGGGGCTGATGGGTAATAGCCATGGAAATACAGGTTCCGGCAAAGAAGAAAGGCAAGGCAACTGCCAGATAATAGGTGATTAAATAGAGCCATTGATAACTATCTACCTTTAATCGGTACAGGTCAAAGGGTATGCCATTAATCAAAAAGAAAGCCAGGAAGATGCTGGAGCCATAGAGGAGTGCGAATAAGGACAAAAGAGCCGGAAGTTTTTCTTGTTTATCTTTTGTAGTCAAAGATGGAACGACGGTCAGAAAGGTACCGCTGGCACCATAGCCTAAAAAAGCTATACTGATAACCATAAAAGCCAGATAATTCCATTGCATAATGGAGAAGATCCTGGTCAGGGCAAGTTCAAACATCAAGACTGAAAATGATATTAAGAATATTCCCGTATAGAAACAGTATTCCGATGAAATCTTGAATTTATTCATCCTTTAATACCGCTGCTTTTCTTTAAAATTTTCCTCTGATATGCTAAAACTATATTAAAACTATCTTATATTGTATTATATTCCCATCCTTTTTTCATTCCCCCTATACCAGAATAATTGTGAGCAACATGGTTCATAGTTTACGGTTTATAGTTTTCAGTTAAAAGCATCATGTATAAAATGACAATGAAAATTATTTGGCACATAACCTATGAACAATAAAAATACATAAAAAAGTTCGAGCTAGTATAAATAAATATTGTTTCTCGATTAGAACGGATTGAAGGCATGAGTAACAAAAACTTCAAGACATAGGTAACACTTTTTGATACTATTTATGAATTAATGGTTAACCCATAATTTAATATTTTACCCCTACACTCTTCATCTTTTTATTCTCTCATCTTTTCCTGCAATATTTCTATACGTTATACACTAAACGGTATATTACCTTAACACCAACGACCAATTTGACGCACTGCGCACGACGCACAACGAGTGTGTCAGAAGAACCGTCCCTATAAACTATAAATTTTTGACTAATATAAAATGAATGATAAAATCTAAGTAATACATTTAATTTAATTTTTTAAACTTATTTTTTTCTTGTTATTTAACCCAAAAAAGGAGATGAATTTATTATGACTGATTGGAAGGAACCAGCTTTTAGAATAGATGAATTTACCGACGATATACTCGATTTTTGTGAATCTGACCACGATTTGTTTTTAGAGATGGTCCAGGTCCGTGAAAAATTTTTAACCAAAACACCGGGAAAATACTATCAAACTCCAGATGAAGAAGATATGGCAGAAATGAGGTTCAACGACTATTTTATTTATGACTATACCTCAAAGAATTATAAAAAGAAGCCCATAGATGTGTTCCTTTCTAAAATGCTGCACAAATATAATCAAAGAGATAAAGAAATAATTCAGGGATTTAATAAAAGTATTTTCAGTGGCTTTACCATTAGTGCAGTATTGCCGGGATATTATTTTATAGCAAAAGATGTGTGCTCAGGAAAGGAATATAAAGTAAGAAAAAATCGAGCTACTTTTCAATTTAAAAAAGATGATTATTTTATTGGAAGGATTTTACCCTTTGAATCGGATTACGTCCTGTCTGGTATCAACCTATTTCTACCCGATGAATTTTCTTACTTAGCAAAAAGATCCTGGAGAGATTTGCCTATGCAG
Organism: Candidatus Atribacteria bacterium; assembly: GCA_029556475.1. Taxonomy (GTDB): domain Bacteria; phylum Atribacterota; class Phoenicimicrobiia; order Phoenicimicrobiales; family Stramentimicrobiaceae; genus Stramentimicrobium. The sequence continues at coordinate 12,335 of JAKQEP010000152.1, read as the reverse complement.
GTATCCGACCATATCAACCCTTTAATGATTGAAAGAGAAATCCTTCAACGAAGTAAAAGCAAAAGGATAGAAGATGAGAATGTAGAATACTATACTCAGGAACCCATAGAAATCATAGAGAAAAAATTAAGAAATTTTCTGAAGAAGCGAATGGGCAAAAAAGCTCCTTCTATTAAAAGTTTAAGAAAAAAGATAAATAGGATTACAGAGCCAACTCCTCTTATCGAAGAACTGTTAAGGGAAATGCATATTTCTTCACAGGAAGAATTTATTAAATTTCAACAACTCTTTAACGACTTTTGGAACCGTTCTCCCCGAGATGAATTCCAGGGCAAATCACCAGAAGAAGTGGCATCAGAAAGTATGGGTCCCGTGGAAAATGAGCTGTTAAATGAATTCATGAAATATGCAAAAAAGAATATTGATATAACTAAATTCTCCAATAAAGACGAAATGGAACAGACAATTAGGTCCTTTCAAGAAAAATGGCTTAATGAACCCCAGGAAAAACTCAACGGGAAAACACCTTTTCAGGTAATGAGGGAAGAAAGAGAAAGAATACACAGTCCCCGAAAGGGTTTTCCTATCAATTTTCAGGTGAATCCTATCAATCTCAGGCAAGAAGACCATTTTCATTTTAACAATATTAACGAGAAAGATTCTCCAGTAGTGCGAGACATAGAGACCTTTGTCAGCTATTTTCTGGAAAACCGTATTAAAGTTACCCGGGTTAATCGCTGGATTCCCTTTAAACACCTGAAAATTATTACCAAAAATTTTATTAGTCCAGATAGAGATGAGTTTATAGATATTGGATATGAAGAATGCTGGGGTCAGGAACAAGAAAAAATCTATATTCACTTTATTCACCTTTTAGCACAATCTGCTCAATTAATTTATACAGATAAACAAGGATATGTACAGGTGAACCAAGATCATTTTAAAAATTTTACTGAAAACAACTATGGTGAAAATGTTTTTAAACTGCTGATAGACTGGATTGAAAAAGTTAACTGGGAAGATTTATATCCAGCAGCACAGGTTAAACCATATGCCCAGGAATACCAGGGAAAAATTGTAGGATTATGGCCCTCCATCCATGAATTAAAGCCCTATGAAAGGATCGATACAATATCTTTCACTAAATACCTCTACTATGATGACAGAAAGGGAGAGGAAGAGCTTGAGGAAATAGCAAGAGAATTAAGTATGATTGTAGATTCAGTCTTGTTGAGGTATTTAAATTGGTTTGGAGTAATAGATGCACAGAAGGTGAAGTATCATCCCAGGTTGCTAGGGTGGACCATCAAAGAATTCTGGATTACCAATAATGGTAGAAAATTAGCAGACAGAGTAGTGCTTGATTTTTGGGAAAAAGGCAAAATTAAAATGAAAAAATGACCTTCCCTTTTCTTTTCTACTATTATTAAAGCATTCTTTTCTATCATACCAAGTATTTATTCTTTTTCGTCATTGCAATTAATTAATTCCCCCGTTATTGCAAGATTTGCTGAAAGTATGTCTTTGATATCTCTAGAATTACCCCTACATTATTTTAATATTCAGCATTGCTGTGTTAGCAGTGAATGGCAGTCTCATACTCTGTAGCCCGCACTCTTTGTTTTACATTTACTCCAAAAACCAAAAACCATTAACTTTTCAACACATTCAATAAAAAGAGTCAATGTTTAAAACAAACTAATTTATATTAAATGTATATGATTGAAAAAATTGAAAATATTAGCCCCGAACTTTATAATAAAAATATATTAAAAGAAAGGGATTATATTATATGGTTGGAATAGATAAGGATTTTTTAGCACACCCTGTTCTTTACTTCTTTGCAGAAATTAGCAAGATTCCCAGATGTTCAGGAAATGAAAAGGCGATAAGTGATTATCTGGTATCTTTTGCCAGAGAGAGAAATCTTGAAGTAGAACAGGATAAATCATTAAATGTCATAATCAAAAAACCTGCCTTTCCTGGATATGAAAATGCACCAACGGTAATCATACAGGGACATATGGATATGGTATGTGATAAGAATAAATCAAAAGAGCATAACTTTGAGACAGACCCCATTGAACTCCGTGTGGTAGATGATATGCTCTATGCCACAGATACCACCTTAGGGGCAGACAATGGTATAGCAGTTGCCTATGCCATGGCCCTTTTAGATTCTGACGATATACCACATCCTCCGCTCAAGGTACTTCTAACCACAGAAGAAGAGACCGGTTTAAAAGGGGCAGCCAAATTAGACCCTGCATACCTGGAAGGTGATATGCTCATCAATATCGATAGTGAAGAAGAGGGTGTTCTATTTTCTAGTTGTGCAGGGGGGATAAGAGTATCTCATTTTATCGAGGCAGTATGGGAGAATCCGGCACCAGATAATATTTCCTATCTGGTCGAAATAAAAGGATTAAAAGGTGGCCATTCTGGAGCAGAAATAGACAAGAGCAGAGGAAATGCCAATAAACTTATGGGTAGGTTTTTAAGTGCACTTTCAGATGAGATAGAATTTCAAATCGGTAAAATCAACGGTGGTTCCAAAATGAATGTCATTCCTCGAGAAGCAGAAGCTGTATTATTCCTTCATCCTAATCAGGGAAAGATACTTTTTGCCAAAATAGAAGAATGGAATACAATTTTTAGGAAAGAATTTCGCAGCAAAGACCCGGATATAGTCCTTAATGCCAGCAAAACCACAGAAAAAGATACAAAAGTATTATCTAAAGAGATAACAGAAAAAGTAATTAATCTACTTGTAATTATGCCAGATGGAGCACAAACAATGAGCGGAGATATCGAGGGTCTGGTAGAAAGCTCTACTAATCTGGGCGTAGTCTCTACTTCTGATTCAGGCATATCCTTTGAAAGTGCTACCAGGAGTAATATCGGTAGCCAGAAGCATAATATTCTCAATCGATTAAAAACTATTGCTTATATCTTTAATATTGATTTTAAAACTGATGCCGATTATCCAGAATGGGAATACCAGGCTGATTCAAAACTGAGAGAAATATTCAAGAAGGTTTATAAGGACATGTACCAGAAGGAGCTGAAAATTACAGCCATCCATGCCGGATTGGAATGTGGTTTCTTTAAAAAAAAGAATAAAAACCTGGATATAGTCGCTTTAGGACCAGACCAGTATGATGTACATACTCCTGATGAGCATGTAAGCATACCATCTTTAAAAAGAACCTATGAATACCTTCTCAACGTCCTAAAACACATCAAACCATCCTAATTTTTTGTCATTCCGAACCTGCTCTTAACTTCTGTTAAGAGCAGGTTTAGCAATCCCACCCTCTATTCCCACATTCTTCTCTTTGCATTTATTTTTTCTTTATAATTTCACTAAATAATGTCGACTAACGGCCAATGACTTCTTCCATTTATCCCAACATCTTTAGTATTTTTTCTTTGTTTCTTTGTATTTGTCATTGCAAGTCTGCCGATGGCAGACGTGGCAATCTCATACTCTATCTCCCACATCTTTATCTTTAAACCACCATGTATACCCACACTCTTCTTTTATATTTGTATTTTTACTAAAAACCATAAACCAAAAACCTCTCTCATTTATCCCCCAGTCTTTCTCTTCGTATTTCCACTAAATACCAACGACAAACGACCAACGACCATCTTCATTTATCCCCACATATTTAATCTTTACATCCCTGCAAAATCCTTCACGACAAAACAATCAATAACAATAACATGCAATTAGACAGACAAAGCAAGAAATATAAACAAATTTCTGGTAGAATAAAAATATTATTAATCTGAAAGGGATATAATTAAAAATGCCCAGAGAAAATGAAATTATCATTTATACCACAGAAGATGGAAAAGAAACATTCGAAGTAAACTTAAAAGAAGAAACTGTCTGGCTCAATTTGAATCAAATAAGCAAATTATTTGAAAGGGATAAATCTGTTATTTCAAGACATATAAGAAATATATTTGAAACTGAGGAATTGAGTAGAAGATCAGTTGTTGCAAATTTTGCAACAACTGCCACTGATGGCAAAGTATATAAAGTAGATTTTTACAATCTTGACTTAATTATCTCTGTTGGCTACCGTGTTAACTCCAAAAGAGGTACCCAATTTCGTATTTGGGCAACCAATGTCCTGAAAAATCATCTCATTCAGGGATACACCATCAATCAAAAAAGATTACAGGAAAGTCAGACCAAAATTAAGGAATTACAGAAAACTTCCAGAATGATAGAAAGATTGCTTTTACAGCAAAACCTGGAATATACTGAGGCAACCGGCTTATTACAAGTCATTCTTGATTATCAGAAAGCTCTGCACCTACTTGATGAATATGACCATCAGGAACTACAGATAAAAGATGTAACAACTCAGGAGAAGTTTAAGCTGACCCATGAGAAAGCCCGAAAAGAATTAAATAAATTAAAAGGCCAATACACATCCGGCTTATTTGGTCTGGAAAAAGATCAATCTTTCGCAAGCTCTATAGGTGCTATCTATCAAAGTTTTGACGGGAAAGAAGTATATCCCAGCATTGAAGAAAAAGCAGCACATTTACTCTACTTTGTAGTGAAAAACCATTCCTTTGTTGATGGAAATAAGCGTATTGCTGCTTCGCTTTTCCTATGGTTCTTAAATGAAAATGGTATTTTATATAAAGAAGATGGCAGTAAAAGAATTGCTGACAATGCCCTGGTAGCATTAACACTACTTATCGCTGAAAGCTTATCTGAAGAAAAAGACATAATGATTAAAGTAATCGTAAATCTCATCAACCAGGAAAATTAGAAAAGACAGTTAATAACTTCTTACGATGACACTCTCGAAAAGGAAAGGTACATTAATTATGATGGATTGGATGGAGCCAGCTGACAGAATTATTAAATTTACCCATGATATACTTGACTTTTGTGCATCAGACCCTGATTTATTTTTGGAAATGATTCAGGAAAGAAACAATTTCCTGACAAAAAATCCTGAAAAATATAATCAGACTGAAGATTTAAGAGAAATAGCAGACCTGAAATTCGAAGATTATTATATTTATTTCTACACCTCAAAATATTATCGAAAGATACCACTGAAAGTATTTTTATTGAAAATGCTTTCTCAATATAACCCACAGGAACAAAAAATTCTTAAGGGATTCCAAAATAATATCCTTAGCAGTTTTTATGTTAAAGAAGCGTTTCCTGGCGTTTACTTCATCGTAGAAGACCTTATTTCGGGTAATCAATATAAGATTAGAGAAGATCAGTCCCTCTTTCAAATGAAAAAGAATGATTATTTTATTGGTAGAATTTTACCATATGAAACAGGTTATGCCTTATCCTGTGTCTATTTATATTTGCAGGGAATACCATATGATGCAGCAAAAAAATTCTGGGGAAATTTACCTATTGATTTTTTAAATAAAATTAATCCCTTGGATATTGAAAAGATTTTTATTAAACAAGGTATGGAAAGTGAATATGTAGAAGATAATTGGAATCTTACTCCCCGGGATGACTTCCAGGGAAAGTCTCCTGAAGAAATGGTCCAAGGGAGTATAGGTCCCTTGGAAAAAAAATTATCAGGTGATTTTAAGAAATATATATTAGAAAACATGAGTATCAGCAAATTTTCTGATAAAGATACTTTAGAAAAAGCCATTAAGGAATTCCAGGAAAAATGGTTGAATAAATCCCAGGAAGAGCTAAAGGGGAAAACTCATCTGCAGGTCATAAAAGAAGAGAGAGAAAGATTGGATAGTCCTCGGAAAGATTTCCCGATATTATTTAACATTAAACCTCTAGATCTGGGTTCACAGAACCCTTTCAATCTTGATGATATCAATGAGGAAGATTCTCCGGTAGCCAGAGATATGGAGATTTTTGTCAGCTATATTCAGGGAAACCGCATTAAAGTAACTAAAAAAAATTGCTGGATTCCTTTCAAACACCTGAAATTAATTGAAAAGAATTTTATTAACCCGGAAAAAGATGGTTTTCTATTTTTAGGCAAGGAAGAAGAAACAGGCAAAGAAACAAGAAAGAAATACATTCACTTTATTCACCTGTTATCCCGGGCAGCAAAATTTATCTATCATGATAAAAAAGGGTATATCCAGGTCAATCATAAACATTTTAAAAAGTTCACCCAAAATAATTATGGCGAGAAAACGAATAAACTGTTGATAGACTGGATAGAAAAAGTTAATTGGGTTAAACTGCAACCTACTGAATATACCACATTTAATGCCCAGGATTATCAGGAAAATATCGTTAATATTTGGGTATACCTCTATCATTTAAAAACAGATAAGAAAAAAACACTTGTTCCTTTATTAAAAGAAATGTACTGGGAACTTTCTATGGAACAGGAAAAATTTAATAATATTGTTGAAGATTTAGGTCCTACCGTACAGAAAATTATATTGAGGTATTTAAAATGGTTCGGGGTGATCGATACAATAGAAAAATTAATCTTTCCAGACCTTGGGATTCGAATAATCAAACGGTTCTGGATTACACCTAAGGGTAAAAAATTAATCGGTAGAGTGCTCATGGATTTCTGGGAAAAAGGCAAAATCCAATGAATAAATAGATTTGATTTTTTTAAATGACTAGAAGGAAGAAAGAAGAATCCCCGTTCCTATAGAAAATAAAAAATCCCGAAGTCATTATAGAATCGAAATAAAGCTCAACAAACATCTCAGAAAATTCCTCTGGAAATAAAACTCAACCAACCTTTATAGCTAATACTTTTAAGCTGTTGACAAATGTGTTAAACTACATTTATACTAATGTATAAAATTGTATGATAAGTTATTTGGTAAATAACCTATGAATCAAAAAAATACATATCAGAGTCTTGGGCCAATAGAGACAAACATTATTTCTCGCTTGACATATGAAAAGAGAAATATTATTAGAGCGAAAGAGCTGGATCAATTATTTAATCTTTCTCCTGAAGATAGAAAGCAAATTGTATTCAGGTTAAAGAAGAAAAACATACTATTAACAATAAAACCTGGGATATATGTGTTTTCACCTCTTGAAGCAGGACTGCAGGGTACAGGAGTTAATGAGTTTCTAATCCCACCAATTTTCTTTCCCAAAAAAAATTATTATATCGGATACTCTACCATGTATAGTTATTATGGTTTTACCGAACAACTTTTTCAAACTGTCTATGTTTTGAATACTAGTAAGTATATGGGAAAGATTATTTGTGGCTTATCTTATAAATTTATCAAAATACCTGAAAATTGTTTTTATGGTCTAGAAAAAATTAAAGTGAAAGACGAAGAAGTAAATATAAGCTCAAAAGAAAGAACATTAATAGACCTTATTTATTTTAATAAACCTGTTGGAGGTAGGAAGAGAGCATCAGAAATATTGAAAAAATTTGTCAACAATGATAAGTGTGACATCGTAAAATTAGTAGAATATGCCACTAGATTTCCCATCATTAAAACGAGAAAACAAATTGGATTGATACTCGATGAAACTAAAATTACTAAAAAAGCATTGATTCCGTTAGTTAAAAGTATAGAAAAAACATCTATAATTTCTTTTGAAAATACACGTAGGGGAACTCTTAATAAAAAATGGAGAGTTATTATTAATGCTGCACAAGAATAAAGAAGAATTTATAAAGATATTAGAAAGAGCTTCAAGAAACAAAGGATTTCTATTACCATTGATAGAAAAAGATTATTACTTAACTTTAATTCTTTCGAGCATTAATAACCTTTCAGATAATCTCATATTTATCGGAGGAACTTGCCTTAATAAGATTTATTATTCTTATTATCGCTTAAGTTGTACTATTTTCAAGTTGTGTTTACACTTTATTATAAGAATGAGAAATGATGAGTAATAAAGAACAAAGAATTGTTATTTTAAATGGTACTGTCTTTACTCCTTTTCAATCTTTTGAAGGCCATATTATGATTGAAAAGGGGAAGATTATATCTGTCACGCCTATTAAAGATAGTTCCAAAGACTCCTCTGCTTTTGGCCAGGCAGAGATTATTGAAGCCAGGAATAAATACATTGTGCCTGGTTTTATTGATCTTCATGTACATGGAGGTGGTGGGGCAGATGTGATGGATGGAGAATATGAAGCTATCAAAAAGATTGCTGCTAACCATTGCCGTTATGGTACCACTGCCTTTCTTCCTACCACCTTAACCATGAGCAAAGATGATATCATAAAAAGCCTCCAGAGCATCAGGGAAGCCAGATTAAAGGGTACCGGAACAGCTGAGATTTTAGGAGTACACCTGGAAGGACCCTATATCAACCCGGAGAAAAAAAGAGCCCAAAACAAAAAAGATATCATCCAGCTCTCCAAAAAGGAATTTCTGGCCTTCAATCAAGCCTCCGGCAATTTAATTCGCCTGGTGACCCTGGCACCGGAAATGCCCGGAGCACTGGATTTCATTCCCTGGCTGTGTGAACAAGGTATCATTACCTCAGCAGGGCATACTAATGCTACCTATGAAGAGATGCAGGATGCCCTACAATCCGGTCTAAACCATGTTACCCATCTGTTTAATGCCATGAGAGGATTACACCATCGAGAGCCGGGAATAGTGGGTGCCGCTTTATCTGATTCCAGAATAACAGCAGAGGTCATTGCTGATGGAATACATATCCATCCGGTCATATTGAAAATAATACACCAGATGAAGGGGAGTAATAAAATAGTTCTAATTACTGATGCTATGAGGGCAAGCGGCTTGCCGGAAGGCACCTATGATCTGGGAGGACAGGAAGTGATAGTGGCTAAAGAGCAGGCCAGGCTCCAGGATGGTACTTTAGCCGGTAGCGTTCTAACTATGAATAAGGCTGTACAGAATATTGTAGCTAAAGCAGGCATTCCATTAGGGGAGGCCGTTCAAATGGCCAGTTATAATCCAGCAAAGTGTCTGGGTATAAATAATAAAAAAGGAAGTCTGGAAACAGGCAAAGATGCAGATATAGTCATGCTAAATAAAAACTTTGAAGTAGACTTAACTATGGTTTCAGGAAAAGTTATCTTCAGGAGAGAAGAGCTATGAATGTCGTCATTGTAAAAAACTACCAGGAATTAAGCGTTCGGGCAGCTCAGCTGGTTGCCGATCAAATCACCAGGAAGAAAAATATAGTCCTGGGTTTGGCTACCGGGCAGACACCGGTGGGCATGTATCAGGGATTGATTAAAAAATATAAAAAAGGAGAAATAGACTTTTCCCAGGTGGTAACCTTTAACCTGGATGAATACTATGGCTTATCCCCAGAGCACCCGCAAAGTTACCACTATTTTATGTGGGATACCTTCTTTCAGCATATAAACATCAACAAAGAAAAGATATATTTATTAAACGGAATAACAGATAATATCGATGAGGAATGCCAGAGATTTGAAGATCTCATTAAAAAAAGAGGTGGCATAGACTTACAGATATTGGGCATTGGTGACAATGGGCATCTTGGTTTTAATGAGCCGGCCATCGGTCTAAAAAGCAAGACTCACCTGGTAAATTTATCAAAAGCTACTATCCACGCCAATGTCAAATATTTTAACGATATCAAGGAAGTACCCCGGCAAGCTCTCACCATGGGTATCGGAACAATCATGAAGGCTGAAAAAATTATTCTCTTAGCTAGTGGCCGAAAGAAATCTCCAGTAATAGTCAAGACTATCAAGGGACCAGTCAGCACTGAGGTACCAGCAACTGTTCTTCAGCTTCATAATGAGGTAACTATTATTCTGGATCAAGATGTTGCCAGCAAACTTTAATCTAACCTGCTAAGGATAAAACAACCTCTTGCTCTTCTCCTAAGACTATAAATCTAAATACAAAAATGCCCGAGCTTGTGATTCTGATTTAATAATTGATTTTTTTCCTAAAACAAAATAATTTTTCTAAAAATATTTTATTGCACTTTATCTACAAAGCAATCTCATCCAATTATACCCAAAAAAATATTTATTTGCTTTTTGCTTTTCACTCATCACTGATCACCAATTGCTGTATTTAACTTGAACCTTGTACCTTGAATCTTGCAACTTTCTTTTAACCGTCAAATAAACCAGGAAATCTAAATAAACTTCTGGTAAAATAAGTATGATTGCTAAATTATTGTAAAAGGATAAAAAGCACAATGTCTAACGAAAATGAAATTATTATCTATACCACACAAGATGGGAAAGAAACCTTTGAAGTCAATTTAAAGGAAGAAACTGTCTGGCTTTCACAAAGGCAGATGGCCAGTCTGTTTGAAAAAGACAGTGACACCATTGGACTGCATATTAAAAATATCTTTTCTACAAATGAGCTGGATGAAAAATCAACTACCGAGGAATCCTCGGTAGTTCAATTGGAAGGTAAAAGGGAAGTAAGAAGAAAAATTAAGTTTTATAACCTTGATGTAATTATTTCTGTTGGCTACCGTGTTAACTCCAAACGAGGAACCCAATTTCGTATCTGGGCAACCAATATCCTGAAAAATCATCTCATTCAGGGATACACCATCAATCAAAATAGATTACAGGAAAGCCAGGCCAAAATTAAAGAATTACAAAAAACCTCCAGAATGATTCCAATCGCCCGACATAATTATATGAGACTACTTCGTAACTTCATTGCTTACAGTGACAAAGAGAGGTATTTATCTTGTGACAAGGAAAAAATTTTAATTGTCAGCTGAAAAAAACGAATTGAAAAGATGTTAAAGGACCGTCCCTCAACATCCTATAAACCAAAAAATATAAACATTCCTCACTTATCCCCACATCTTTAGTATTTGTATTTTTACTAAAAACCAAAAACCATAAACCAAAAACTTTATAACCAACGACTAAATACCAACGACTATCTTATTCCCACATTTACCCTTACTCCACTTTAAGGATATTTCGGGCATGGTTTCCCTTTTCTATAACTGAATTGTACACTAACTTCAGGATTTCTATCCCCAAACATCTCCATAACCTCATCGATTATAGTCTTCTTGTCTGTTCCCACCTTCTCCCGGTTTTTAATGTGCCGATACACCCCGAACAAAACCGAAGGACCTATTTCTGATGAAAAATGGCCAATCCCCTGATTCCAGGCAAAAAGAGTGAATATCTCATCAAGTTCTGCAATCGTCACCCCTAAGGAATATGCTTTTATAAGTTCTCTGGTCGCCTGTCTGAACCGGGAAGCACCAACAGCATTAGCCATCGATAAAAGCAATTTAGTCTTCTGGTCAATTGCCGCATCCTTCTTCTCCCAGACAAGTTCCCAAAAATTCACCACATTTTCTGCCAGAACATCATCTACTTTCTTATAATTCAGTATAGCAGTAGGTTTAAAAGGCATATCTGCACCGGACTCATAGGTAATATCTTTCTGTTTTACTCTATAAAAATATGCCCGATATTCTCTTTCCGATATCTTTTCAGTGCTATATTCATAGCCCAGGTCTTCCAGGGCTGAATAAAGTGGCTTGGGTTCAAAAGTCTGTACTACACACAAACCTTCCCCGACATTCTTACGCTTAGCCTTCATTAATATCATAGGTAAAAAATTACTGGTTAACTTCCTCACATCAATTACTTCAAATGAATCTTTTTTCTCCATCCATTCTTCCTTCATACTCTCCATCTCCTTATGGTAATGATATAGATTTATACTATAAACATCTTCAAATTATTGTTACTCTCCACTATTTTCACATAACAGTGCTATTATACCAGAAAAGCCAATCAATTACCGACACCACCCAACCATCCCCACAACTCTTTTTTGACAAATATCTTTAAGTGTGATGATAATATCATATGAAGAGGTGATATAAATGCCAAGACATAAACTACCCCAGGAATTAAAATCAAAACACGGCTCAGTTTCCAATGTAATCAGAATATCTCTCAATAAATCAAAAGAAGATGAACTAGAAGAATACTATACAAATAAAGCCGAAACCTACTCTGAGCTCCGCAAAGCACAACAAAAAGTTATCGAAAGACAGGAAAAAGAGGAGCAAGTATGCATTTCCCAAAAAGAGGAGAAGTATCCTACTATCTCAAGCACAATATAGCTAAATAAAAAAAGAAGGCTCTGCCATAGCAGAGCCTATTTCGCTTCCAGCAAAGGGAAGCTTTAGTGCATTTCTACTTATATTATACAAAATATAACACATCTATCAAATTTTGTTATTACATTGTGTGTGTCAAATTTTTGTAGGTACTTTTTCTATCCCCAAAATGTTTCTGGTTTCAGGTAGACCTACCTTATGATTAACTTCAGCTATAATAGCTTAAAATACACATCAAATACCCTTATTCTATTTAAATTATAGTAAT
>JAKQEP010000140.1 GCA_029556475.1 Candidatus Atribacteria bacterium | reverse complement strand
ATTACTATAATTTAAATAGAATAAGGGTATTTGATGTGTATTTTAAGCTATTATAGCTGAAGTTAATCATAAGGTAGGTCTACCTGAAACCAGAAACATTTTGGGGATAGAAAAAGTACCTACAAAAATTTGACACACACATATTTATTAAATTATTTGACAGAAGATACTTTTTTTAGTAAAATTCATAGAAATTTAATATGGTGATATTTTGTAGAAGACCAGTAGACAAAAAAAGGACTAAAGAGAGCCAGGTAATGGTGTGAAATGGCAGTTCCCCAATTGTTGAAGATCGCTTCTGTTCGATAAAAGACTATCATTTTTGCCTGACCGCATCTTTGATGCGTTATACCAATTAAGTTGTATAAAGAAGTATCTTATTTCTTTATCAAATTAGGGTGGTACCACGAATCCTTCGTCCCTATTTTAATGGAAAAGTTTAAATTGGGAAGAAGGATTTTTTATTTTTGGGAGTATGCCTAGGGTTCCGTTTTGATATTAAAAGTCTGGACCGAGTGGCATAAAATATGTTTTAGATAAACGTATTACACCGTGGGTAAAAAAGACCCCAGCGGATAGGTCCCAGTATTAATTGTTAGGGGCCTAACCCTGGGGATTTTTTATATAAAAATATCTGAAATGTGAGAATTTCAATAATAAAAACATAAAAAATAGTTATCAAAGGAGGGATTAATGTGAAGCTGAGTGGAACCGAAATTGTGGTGGAATGTTTAAATAGAGAGAAAGTAGAGGTGGTTTTCGGTATTCCCGGAGGCGCTATTATGCCACTCTATGATACCATTTACCAGAAAGCCTCCTTTACTCATCTATTAACTAAACACGAACAAGGTGCAGTGCATGCTGCTGACGGTTATGCCAGAGCAACGGGCAAGGTTGGTGTCTGCTTTGCCACCTCCGGTCCGGGAGCTACTAATCTGGTAACCGGTCTGGCTAATGCCTATCTGGATTCCATTCCAATAGTTGCTTTTACCGGACAGGTTATTTCACCATTTATTGGGACAGATGCTTTCCAGGAGGTTGACATTACCGGTATTACTTTACCTATTACCAAACACAATTATCTGGTAATGAATATTAAAGACCTTTCTGCTACCATCAGGGAGGCATTTTACTTAGCCAAAAATGGGAGACCAGGTCCCGTTTTAATTGACTTGCCTAAAGATGTTCAAGCAGCTCAGACAGAATTTTCTTATCTGGAAAAGGATAATTTTTCCGATTATCGACCTACTTTAAAAGGAAATTTGAATCAGATTAAAAAAGCAGCTTTAGCCCTGGAGAAAGCAAAAAGACCTGTCATTTATGCCGGCGGAGGGGTAATTACTTCCAATGCCTCAGAAGAATTGCGGATTTTCATTCAAAAAACAAATATACCTGTAACCACCACCTTAATGGGGTTAGGCTGTTATCCAGAAGAAGACAGTCTGGCGTTGGGAATGTTGGGAATGCATGGCTTGTTTTCTGCCAATACCGCAATAAGTGAGGCAGATATAATTCTGGCCCTGGGTACCCGATTTGATGACCGGGTAATTGGAAATGCTAAAATTTTCTGTCCTGATGCAAAATTTATCCATATAGATATTGACCCGGCTGAAATAAGCAAAAATGTTAGAGCAGATATTCCTATTGTTGGTGACCTTAAATATGTTTTAACCAAATTAACTCAATTTGTAGAACTTAGAACAGAAAAGGAATGGTTAGAAAGAATTGCCTGCTTAAAAGAAAATAATCCCCTGCAATATAAGCAGGATGACCAGCTACGACCTCAATATATTATAGAAAAATTATATGAACAAACCAAGGATGATGCTATTGTGGTCACCGATGTTGGTCAACATCAGATGTGGGCAGCCCAATATTATAAGTTTAGCCATCCCCGTAGTTTTATTACTTCAGGAGGACTGGGAACAATGGGCTTTGGCTTACCGGCAGCTATCGGCGCTCAGGTAGGATGTCCTGAGAAAAGGGTTTTTTGTATAGCAGGAGATGGTGGTTTTCAGATGAATATTCAGGAATTGGCTACTGCCATCTATAATAAAATCTCTGTTGTAGTTTTGATTATAAATAATGGCTATCTTGGTATGGTGCGTCAATGGCAGGAGCTATTCTTTGAAAAAAGATATTCACAAACCAGCCTTGAAGGCAGCCCGGATTTTGCCAAAGTGGCTCAGGCTTACGGAGGAAAGGGAGTCAGGGTTGCCAATAGAGACGATTTTGATATTGCCCTTACTCAGGCATTATCTGAAAAGACCTTTTTCTTAATAGATTGTCTGATTCCATCTGAAGAAAATGTCTTTCCTATGGTGGCACCAGGAGAGCCTATCAATAAAATGTTAGGAGTGAATAGAGTATGAAACATACTATTGCTATTTTAGTAAAAGACCATCCAGGTGTATTGGCCCGTATTTCCAGTCTCTTTAATCGCAGAAGATTTAATATTGAAAGTATTGCTGCAGGACATTCAGAAAAGGAAGGTGTCACCAGAATTACTATCGTAACAGAAGGAGATGACGCTATTCTGGAACAGATTACCAAACAGCTTAACAAATTGGTTGATGTTTTGAGGGTAAAAGATCTTCCCAGGGAACATTCTGTGGAAAGAGAGTTGGCCTTGATTAAAGTGAGTACTAAATCTGTCGATGAGAGGAGTGAAATTATGCAACTGGTAGACACTTTTCGAGGACATATAGTCGATATTGATAAAAAGTCATTGACAATTGAGGTAACCGGGGCACAGGAAAAAATAAATGCCAAATTAAAACTATTGGAATCTTTTGGAATTTTAGAAATTGCTCGTACCGGTAAAATCTCTCTTTCCAGAGGGGCACAAAGAATATTAAATTAACAAAAAAATAAAAAATTTATATTTTAAGGAGGAAAAATTAGATGGCAAAAATTTATTACGATAAGGACGCTGATAAAAGTTACTTAGAAGGAAAATGTGTTGCTGTTATAGGGTATGGAAGCCAGGGAAAAGGTCAGGCTTTAAATCTCAAGGACAGTGGTGTAAACGTTATAGTAGGTTTAAAGGAAAATGGTGCATCATGGGCTAAGGCATTAAATGATGGTTTTAAGGTTGAGACAATAGAAAAAGCCGCTAAACAAGCAGATATAGTCCAGATTCTAATACCGGATGAGGTACAGCCCCAAACCTGCTATACCAACAAAGTATTGGAAAATCTGGAAATGGGAAATACCCTGATGTTCTCTCATGGTTTTAACATTCATTATAAACAGATTATACCACCTGAATATATTGATGTTATCATGGTTGCTCCAAAAGGACCAGGTGCTATTGTTAGAAGGGAATTTGTACAGGGACGTGGCGTGCCTAATTTAATAGCTGTTTATCAAGACTATACCGGGCATGCCAAAGACACTGCCCTGGCATATTCTCAGGCTATCGGTGGAACCCGTGCCGGTGTAATCGAAACAACCTTTCAGGAAGAGACTGAAACAGACCTCTTCGGGGAACAGGCCGTGTTGTGCGGCGGAGTTGTATCCTTGATTCAAGCTGGATTTGACACTCTGGTCGAGGCGGGTTATCAGCCCGAAGTAGCCTATTTTGAATGTCTTAATGAAATGAAATTGATTGTGGACCTTATCTATGCCGGTGGAATTACACATATGCGTAATAGTGTCAGCAATACTGCTAATTATGGTGATTTAAGATCGGGGAAACGTATTATTACAGAAGAAACCAGAAAAGAAATGAAAAAATTATTAGAAGAAGTTCAAAATGGTACATTTGCTAGAGATTGGCTCCTGGAGAATCAGGTTGGAAGACCCTTCTTTAATGCCCTGAGTGAGAAAGAAGCTGGCTTTCTCATTGAAAAGGTCGGAGAACAGGTACGCGCTATGATTCCCTGGATTAATGAAACATAGTAGTATTTCTTTAACAAATATTCATTTTGGTGTAGCCAGATATCGTTAATCTGGCTACACCAAAATGAATCACTTCCCCAATATTTTCTCAATTTCGAGACTACAATCAAGCGCTTTCCCTGCCCTTCCCTGCCAGAACAAAGTCTCAAAAAGGTGTAACTATGTTACCTGCTCACATACTTTACATATACTTTCTATTTGACCTATAATTATAAAGATAATAGGAAAATAAGATTACTGACAGGATAGAGAAGATGGAAAAATATTTACTGAACTCTAATGGTTATTGTCAAGGAACTCTCAAGGAACTCTATGACTTCTAAATCTAAAAATATAACGCAAAAAAACGAATATGAGAGATTAAATGATGTTTTATTCCATATCTCCAAGAAGGTTAACTCTAAAATTTCTTTAAAAAAACTATATGATTTTATTTACCAGGAACTTAATAGTATTATCTATGCTAAAAATTTTCATATTGCCCTTCGAGATAAAGAAAATGATAAGATAAATTTCACCTATTTTATTGATGAAAAAGATAAAATTGATGGAAAGATAAACCAGTATGGGATACCAGGCACCCTTGTTGATTACAATATGAGATATGGAAAAACCCTTTTATTAAATTATTCACAATTGATAGCGTTAATGCAGAAAGAAGAGATTGAACCTGAAAGCCTTGAAACTTTGACTGAAGAAACATCCTGGTTAGGAGTACCACTCAAAATAAATGATCAGATTATCGGTTCTATGTCTGTATTAAATTACGATAAACCGTATATCTATTCTAAAAAAGATATAAAATTGATGGAATTTGTCTCGGAACAAATTACTTCTGCCCTTCAAAAAAGGATATTTGAACAAAAAATTAACCAAACTGAAAAGAAATTTATTTCTCTTT
Source organism: Candidatus Atribacteria bacterium (assembly GCA_029556475.1). Classification (GTDB taxonomy): domain Bacteria; phylum Atribacterota; class Phoenicimicrobiia; order Phoenicimicrobiales; family Stramentimicrobiaceae; genus Stramentimicrobium. The sequence goes on along the minus strand of JAKQEP010000140.1, from coordinate 6,848 downwards.
TTAGGAGCAATCCTTTGGCTACAATCTATCATGACACAGACGGGAAAATACTTGACATTAATCTCCAATTCACCGAATTATTTGGTCATACCAGAGAAGAAATCCTGGGTAAAAATATTGATGAGATAAACCTCTACCCTCCCGAAAAAAACGCAGAAGGGAAAACCTTAACTAAAAAAGCTATTAATACTCCTTTATTCAGATATGAAACTAATCGGAGAACTAAAAACGGCACAGATATTACTGTCCAAATAACAACCTCTCAGGTAGAAATTGACAATCACATGGTAGGAGTTATCGCCCTTTATAGAGATATTTCAGAACAAAAACAGAACGAAAAACTGAAACAGACTCTTTATGATATTTCCCGCGCTGCAAATTCCCAGATATTGCTCACACAACTTTATGGAATTATTTACATGGGAATAAAGGAAATAATCGATGCAGACAACTTTTATATTGCATTATTAAATGAAGAAGAGGGTGAATTATCTTTCGTATATTATCAAGACGAAAAAGAAACAGATTTCTTGCCAGAAAATATAAAACAGGGAAAAACGCTCACCAATTATCTCATCGAACATAGACAATCCTTGCTCTTAAATTGTGAACAGATTCAGGAATTAGTATTGGAAGGTCGGGTAGAAGACCCCGGGACCGTTACTAAAGAAATATGCTGGCTGGGTATTCCCTTAAAGATTGAAGGTAGAATTATTGGCGTTATGGCTATCCAAAATTATCATAATCCGGCTTCTTATTCAGAAAAGGACCTTAAATTAATGGAAATAGTAGCAGATCAGATAGCCACTGCAATTGTGCGAAAACAGAGTGAAGAAAAAATTATCTATATGAGCTTTCATGATATCCTTACTGGATTATACAATAGAGCTTATTTCGAAGAAGAATTGAAAAGAATGAATCACCCCCGATATTATCCCTTGAGCGTGATAATGCTTGATGTCAACGGATTAAAGGCTATTAACGATGCTTTTGGGCACCTGCAGGGTGATGAGCTATTAAAAAATTTAGCAAAAATATTAAAAAATAACTCCCGTAAAGTTGATGTTGTGGCACGTCTGGGAGGAGATGAATTTGCTATACTTCTCCCTCATACTTCCAAAAGGGATGCAGAGGCTTTCTGTCAGAGATTAAACGATAGTTGCCAACAAAATAATTTCAAACCAACCTACCTTAATCCCAATATTTCGATAGGATTTGCAACACAGGATGGCTCATTTGCGAGCTGTGATTCAATTATAAAAGAAGCAGATAATAAGATGTATCAAAATAAGATATTCAATGCTCAAAGTCGGGAAAAACACCTGCTGAGTGCTTTTCTTACCATACTGGCAGAAAGAGATGTGCATACAGCAAATCATGCTCAACATTTAACAAAAATATCTTCTATGATGGGTCACAAAATCGGTTTAAATAGCTATGATTTAAATAGACTTCGTTTATTAGCTCTGTTACACGATATCGGTAAGATTGGTATTCCTGAAACTATTCTATTCAAAGAAGAACCTCTTACTGGAGAGGAATGGAAAAAACTAAAAAAACATTGCCAGATTGGTTATCGTATTACCAAAAATATTCCTGATTTTTCTTCAATTGCTAAAGAAATACTGTATCACCACGAAAGATGGGATGGGAAAGGTTACCCATCGGGATTAAAGGAGGAGGGAATACCCTTGCTATCCAGGATTATTGCAATTGTTGATGCCTATGATGCAATGCAATCAAAAAGAAATTACAAAAAAGCTTTAAGCACTGAAGAGGCACGTGAAGAAATAAAGAGAAATGCAGGAAGTCAGTTTGACCCACATTTGGTCAATGTTTTCTTAGAAATTGTCAAGCCCAAATAAAATAATAATTTTAAATAGAATCTATTTATCAAGCTTCTCCAGGTATCTTTCATAAATTTCCAACGTACCTTGATCATATAAAACAAAACGAATATGTTTTACATAGGCAAGTTGTGGTATTGTTTCCTTTATTGTCTCAAAAGTAACCTGGGCAGCCTCTTCAATCGGGTAACCAAAGATACCGGTAGAAATTGCCGGAAAGGCAATTGAGTCAATACGGTGCTGGTCTGCTAACTGCAAGGCATTACGATAGCAATTAGCCAGCAGTATATCCTCTGGACTGTTGATACCATATATGGGTCCCAAGCAGTGAATAACATATCTATTTGGTAATTTATGCCCGCCAGTTATAACAGCCTCACCTGGTTTGATGGGAGCTAAGGGCCTACATTCCTCTTCTAATCCAGGTCCGGCAGCTCTATGCAAAGCACCGGCCACGCCCCCTCCTGTACTCAATTGAGCATTGGCAGCATTCACCACTGCCATTATATCTTTCTGGATAGCAATATCACCAACCAGACATTCAATTATTATTCCTGATATTTTCTTTTTCATAGCGGTTCCGCCTCCTTCATAGATATTATTTATATTAATGGAAAATACTGGTTTGGAGCAACAATATTTGTGGTTATGGCACTTCAATTAATCTATATTTTTGAGTACCTAAACCTAATTCTTCAGCATACCTCAACCCTGCTTCCCAATCGGTATCAGGATGTATATAATGAAATTTATCTTCTCCTTTCTGATAGTTGCGTTCTTCCAGGATAGATTTCTTAACCATAGAGGCTTCATTCACTAAATCTACACAGGCTCTATCCAGAGCAACCGGATCAAAAGAAGCAGCCATTCCTATATCTGGCACAATAGCCATATCATTATAGCTCCAGCAGTCACAGAAAGGGGAAACATTCATAATAAAACTGATATGAAAATGTGGTTTATCTTTTAAAACAGCATAAGAATATTCTATAATTTTTTCCTGCACGATGACACTTGAAGCTTCTGAACCTGCCACCGCAGCACCATACTGACATACCGCCACACATTGACCACAACCGATACATTTTTGATAATCAATTTCTGCTTTTTTCTTTTTATTATAATGAATGGCACCCTGTGCGCAATTTTCAATACAAATTCCACAACTGATACAGTTCTCTTCTTTCATTCTGGGCTTTGAAGTGGAGTGCATCTCTTTCTTACCAGCTCGTGAACCACTTCCCATTCCTATATTTTTCAAAGTTCCTCCAAAACCGGTCAACTCATGGCCTTTAAAATGAGTAAGAGAAACTATTATATCAGAATCAGCAATAGCTGAGCCTATCATGGGAGCTATGCAATATTTTTTATCAATCTTTATTTTTCTATATTCAGTACCTTTTAATCCATCTGCTATGATCACATCACACCCAACAGCTATTCGATTGAAACCATTTTTCATAGCAGTGTCAAGATGGTCAACAGCATTAGCCCTTTTGCCGTGGTAAAGAGTATTGGCATCAGTAAGAAAAGGAAATCCACCAGCATCCTTTATCATCTGAACGATAGGCGCTACATAATTTGGCCTGATATAGGCAAGATTGCCAGCCTCTCCAAAATGTATCTTTAGGGCAACGAATTTACTTTTAAAATCAATATTCCTAATTCCTGCCCTTATAACTAAATTCTGCAATTTATCCAGCAAATTATTTCTTGGTTTTGCCCTTAAGTTAGTAAAATATACTTGTGCTATTTTCATTCATCTGTACCTTCTTCTCTTAATAATATAAATCGCAAGACTCTTCGTTATCATCGTCGTCCCCTATTTAACTGCTATTATTTTATATCAAATTGCTTTTTGGTTAAATACTTTTCCAGAAAATGAGAGGAAATAATGATTAATGGTATAGAGATAAGCCATCTCAGGGCCGTAAATTCAACTCCTAAAAAGGACGCTTCAAATAAAGTCATCGGTATTCTAACCACCGCAGAAGCTCCCAAAAAAGTAAAAACAACACTTAACCGTGCCCCTTTATGATATAAGGCAGAAGATACCGGCAAAGCCACCAACAGACCTCCGGCCATAGTCCCTGCTAAAATAATGGCCCATATATATCCCTTCCAGCCACCCTGATGCCCCAGATGTTTTTCTACTCTTTCTCTGGGAACCCAGACTTCAAATAAGCCAATTATAATAAAGGCACAGGGCAATATTTTACCCATAGAAGAGAGGAAAGATATCAACGTAGTACCCATTCTAATTCCAGAAGACACTTTAAAAAGATAAGAATAGGCAATGAAGGCTGAATAGACTAAAACTATGGTCAGGTTCACATATTTAAATAAACTCTTCTTCTTTTCCCCTTTTTGTTCAATCGGTTTTTTCATAAAACAATTTCTCCAAAATAGAGACCAATCAATAATGCTACCACAATGGCAATTACAAACCCTATTACATTGCGGATAAGGGCAACTTTTTTACCCAGATAGGTTGTTTCAACAGGAAAAGTAATAGTGCCAACCATCATTAAGGTGGTGGTAAAGGAGGCGATTATGGTATAGGATATACCTTGTTCCTTAAGTATTCCTGCTAAAGGAAAGGCAATGAAGCCCGGAACAGCAGTTATTGAACCAATCAGGGCGGCTAAAATAATATTTACTATATTACTGCCATAATTAAGATAGGCGATAATCTTCTCCTGAGGAAAAAGAAACAGAATAACAGAAATCAAAATTAGCATAATTAGAAAAGAAGGCAGAATAAAGATAAATCTCTTATAAGCTAAAATTACTGCTTTTTTAGTTTTAGGGCGGTCCAGGCAGAAGGATAAAATCAATAAAACAGCGGCAATAAATGCAAACCACATTATTCACTCCTTTTTTTATTTTCCTGTATTTTAACCTCAAAGATTAATTAAATATGTATAATCTTTCAGATGCAATGAACAAAATATTCCCCATATTTAAAAACAGTTTTTAGAAAAGCAATCATCTTAAACAGATTATATTATATATTACTGCAACAACTTTGCCAATTAATATCACCACTGTTTGCCTGAATATGTTATATTGAAGGACTTATTTCAAATGAGATAGAACCCTTCAATTTTAAAAATAAAAAAAACAGGCAGAAGGAGAAGTAATAAAATAATTAAATCCTTCTGCCTGAATCTTAATTAGCCAGTTCCCCTATTCCGAAACAATTAGTTTAATCTAATTTGTTTTCCAATAGAGGAGCGATTCTGGTTTTTCTGGTTCCGGTAGATTAGGTACAGCCGGTCCTTTAAAATCGGCAGGATTTTCTTTTGGAATAGGTGGCCACAGATCTGCAGGGATTACGGGGTGATAATCTACCCCTTCCATTCTATCCTTAAATTCCTTTTGAACAGCAGCCAATCTTGCCTCATCGGTTAAAAGATCAAGACCAGCACAGGCCAGCACTTTGGTGGCAAATATGGCACCCTTCCAACCGATAGACATACCTACCTGTTCATTTTTTGCTGAGCTATGACCTGGTGTGCCCAGTGCTTCAGTAGTGGTATTAAAAGATATCAACGGTGCTATATAGCTTACATCTCCCGTATCAGCAGAAGCCTTGCCGGTATCGTCTATTGGTTCATGTATTGAGCTATCCAATTTCCCTAAAGGAATATCATATTTCTCAGCCAGAGCCTGAACAAATTGATTCTCTTCTTCAGTGAAGGTAGGAGACCCTACATAATTCATATTCTCAATTATCAAGTCTGAACCTGTGCGATTGGGCATCTTGTTATAAAAAGCCCCAACAACCTGCATAGTTACATCTGTACCACTGGCAAGGGCACCAGCACGCAGGCAATCGTCTATTCCACCTTCTCTAGAACGCAATTCATCAATATCCTTCATCATTGGGCCACGAATTACTAATCTCATCTGGGCAAATTCGGGAACAGAATTTGGCGCTTGTCCACCATTAGTAATAATATACTGTATTCTCATAGGCTCAATCATATGTTCTCTTAAGAATTCCATGGCAATAGAACTAATCGTTAACCCATCTAGAGCTGAGCGTCCTTTTTCAGGTGCCGCACCCGCATGAGAAGATATTCCATAGTATTTAATTTCCAATATCTGTACAGCCAGATTAGAACCGTAATTACAATCATTTTTAGTACCGGGATGCCAGCTTAGAAAGACATCACAACCGTCAAAAACTCCCTCTCGTGCCATCCAGACTTTTCCACCATGAGTATCCTCGGTAGGGGTACCAAACAGCTTTATAGTGCCATCAATATTGTGTTTTTCCATTGCCTCTTTTAAGGCTATAGCACTGGAAACACTGGCAGTACCAAATAGATTATGTCCACAGCTATGTCCATTGGGCAAAGCATCATATTCAGCTAAAATACCAATAACCGGATTACCTGATCCATGTATATAGGTACCCACAAAACTGGTTGGCATTCCGGCCAACCCTCTATCCATTGTAAAACCATTTTTTTCCAATTCACTTACCAATAAATCTGATGACTTAAATTCAGTCAAGCCTATTTCGGCAAACTCCCATATCTGATGAGAAACATCACTGATATGCTCTGCATTAACATCGGCCCATTCTATTACTGTTTTTTTGGCATCATCAACATTAACCTGAGCTATAGCATTTAAACAAACAGTAATCATCAAAATAGCTATGATAATAACCGCTCTCAATCCAATTAGATTTCTTCTCATAATTATCTCCTTCATTTCTAATTTTTTCATTAAATAAGATTTCATTTTCATAATATTGCTTTCATTCCTTTCCGTTAATAAAATTGTACCACTGCCTTATTTCCTGTATATTTACATAAATTTGCCTCCTTTCTTTTTAATTGTTTCTTAAAATCGAGTAGGGGGAAATCTCTTCCCCCTCTCACACCACCGTACGTGCCGTTCGGCATACGGCGGTTCAATTCAAATAATAGTCAAGACAACTAACAAGTCCTCTCATTGTGAAGATTCCTTTTGATATTTTGTGTA
>JAKQEP010000139.1 GCA_029556475.1 Candidatus Atribacteria bacterium | reverse complement strand
GGGCTGGCATGGGGCAGGGGAGCCAGTCAGATTGTTTATGGACACAGCTTTAAACCCCTGAGTCATTCATGATCGGTTTTAATGAACGAACTGACAACAAAGAGAAGATCGGTTTGGAGGGGACAGGGAGCGAAGTTTATGGCTGCGTCACAAGCTCGCTCCGGGGCGGCTGCGAGTCGTTTTCATACAATCCGGTTAGTAATAACCGGGTAAAAATGAAGCAGTCAGAATTACTGATTGACAACTTTACACTTGAGTATGTGGGTGAAATTCCTGCTCAAAATAAAAAAAAAGATGGAAAAATATTTTGCTCTGATACTCCGGCAAGCGTCTTATGACTTTAACATAGGAGGTTTGAAGCCCGGTAAAGTCGGTGAAAAGCAGACCTGTAAAGTGGTTAGTGAAGTAACCGGGAGGCTATAAAAATTCTATGGTTAGTATGTGTGTGAATGAACACTGACGAACACTTGAAATTACGGGTCGTGAGGGGCGTTAGGTTGAATAAAAAGACCTAATAGCCAATGTGCATTTTATCGAGGGTAACAATTCCGCCCTTTGTTATCTTTATTTATCCGATAAAGGATATTTGTTCTGACTCCATCCATCTAAAGGAGAAAAGAACGGTAAACGGCCTACAGAGTGGACCTAAAGAATTATATGTAAAGCTAAAGTGTAAGGAACGATTGAGACAGGATAGGTGTAGCCTGGTAAAGCAGGCAATGAGACCTCAACGGTAGGAAATGACCGTTTAATTCCTGAGTCAGCAGCCCATAGTAGTGATGAAGTTATCGAAAGATAATGGAGCGAAGGGGCATAGTCGGGTTATGATTTTAGGTTTAATTAACTGTTCGCAGGAAGCCGATGTGCAAACCTGATTACAATCTTGCACAGAGAGGAGATGATTCTTTATGTGTAAGAAACAACAATTGCGAGTTCCAGACAATGAAGAAGAACTCAGGCAACTACAGGATGATTTTTATAAAACTGCAAGAGAAGGATTTATGAAAAATGAATTAGTGGGATTTAAAAATTTAAAAGAGATAGCCTTTTGTAAAGCCAATATCATCACAGCCATACATAAGCTAAAAGCCAATAAAGGCAGTAGAACCCCAGGAGTAGATGATGAAGTAATGAGAGAAAATATACTTGAACAGGATTATGAAGAAGTAATTACAAGAGTTATGAAAACAGTTGATAATTATATTTCTAAACCTATAAGAAGAGCTTATATACCAAAGACCGGAAGTAATGATATGAGACCCTTAGGAATTCAATGTCTAATTGACAAAATAGTTCAGGAATGCATTCGTAATGTAATAGAACCAATTTTGGAAGCTCAGTTTTTTGATCACAGTTATGGTTTTAGACCATTACGGGATGCCCATCAAGCCTATGAAAGGGTTAAAAAGATACTTCACGGCACAGGATACCACTGGGTATTAGAAGGTGATATTACTCAATTCTTTGATAATGTTAATCATAATGTTCTAACAGGAGCACTATATCATATGGGTATAAAAGACAGAAGAATTCTTCAGATGATTAAAGCAATGTTACGAGCAGGTATAATGAATGAAATCTATTACAATGATATTGGCACACCACAGGGAGGAATTCTTTCACCTCTGCTTGCAAATGTTTATCTCAATAAATTTGACAATTTTATAGTTCGTGAATGGGAAGAAAAAAAGTTAAAGAACGTTTCCAGATATAACAAAAGTGGCAAACGTAAAGGACAGAAAAGCGGTGTTATTCAGCAGACTCTTAAAAGAGCAGCTCCTAATATGAAACCTGCCTATCTAATACGTTATGCAGATGATTGGGTTATTGTTACTAATACTTTGAACAACGCAAAGAAGCTCAAAAGTAGAATTCATAATTTTTTGAAAACCCATCTCAAACTGGAATTATCTGATAAGAAAACCAGGATAACCAATGTAAAGAAAAAAGCCATAAATTTTCTTGGATTCTTAATAAGAGCAAGAGCAGGTAAAAGTAAAAGTGGCTTAATAATACATGGAAAACCCGATAAAGAAAAACTTGTCAGAAAAGTTTTAAAACTTAAAAAGAATATTCACGATTTTAAAAAGTCAGCTAATATAGAAAATTTAATTCATAAAATAAACCTTTATAATTGCAGAGTTCGAGGAATATTAAATTATTACAAAGTAGCAAGCCATATTTATTTAGGAGTTAGAAAAATAGCTTATGAATTAAGTGGTTTAGTGTTCAAAGTTCTAAGAAGTTGTAAAGCACCAGTTAAATGGATACCAGCAGATGAAACAAGAAATCTAACTGAAATTCATAAAATACGAAAACAGTTGATACCAGCTATAAAGTATAAGGATTTCTGGATAGGTGTAACCAATCTGAATTTTGTAAAGTGGGAATTAGTAAGTCTTAAAAATCCGAAGGAAACTATATATACTGCAGAAGGTAGGGAATTATACAGACGTAGAACAGGTAAACAGCGAAGATTGAACAGGAAGGATTTAACACTTTCTATTAAATACTCGGAAATAATTTCCCATTCTAAGAAAAACAGTAAATCTATTTATAATTTCGAATTCTTTATGAATAGAGGTTATGTCTATAATGTTGACAAAGGTAGATGTAGAGTATGTGGAAATGTAATAGAAGATAATACAGATATTGAAGCACATCATATTAATCTGACACTCCCTATAGATAAAATTAACAGAGTACAGAACTTGGCAACAGTACACTCACATTGTCATAATATGATACATTCCTCGAAAGATTTTAGTAATGCAATTCCTGAGAAAATGAGAAAGAAAGTCTTGTCATTTAGGAGTAAGTTAAGAGAACAGAAGTTATAATTCGATGGAACGCGGTGTGAGGTGAAAGTCTCACGCACCGTGTGAAGTGGGGGAAAAGAGCTATCCGACTGGCTAGAAATGGTTAAAGGATAGTCTCTTACCTATCACTGTGTTGCACGCACTAACGGTTATCAGCGAACTGTCAACGGCAAATACAATTCCACCACTTGCGGCAAATAAAAGTACACCACCCCACCTAAAACCGGTAAATACAATATGTTCAGGATGAATCCATGTGGTATACCTCCTTGCCATTTTATAAATTGCCTCCAGAATTTTGTTTATCCAGTTGCATTTTTAACCTGTAACTTTCCCCACTCATTGGGAAGATATGGCAGTGATGAATAATCCTGTCAATGATTGCAGTAGCTGCAGTCTCATCTATAAAAAATTCTCCCCATTCAGAGAATGGCTTGTTTGTAGTAATTATTACAGACCTGTGTTCATATAAAGAATTTATAAGCTGAAAGAAGTTAAAAACACTTTTTTTCTGCCAGGGCAAATAACCCATTTCATCAAAGATTAAAAGGTCATACTTACAGAAACTTTTTATTTTCTGTTTAAGAAGATTTTTCATCCCTGCCAGATCCAGTTCTTCCATCAGGTTATTTGAATTTATAAATAACACCTTATATCCTTTATCAATAGCTTTAACTCCAAGTGCGATTCCTAAGTGGCTTTTCCCTATACCTGATGGACCATAAAACACTAAATTATCTCTATTATCAATCCAGGTGAAGTCCAGCAGGCTGATTATCTGTTTTTTCTTTATTGTAGTCTGATAGGAGAAATCAAACTCTTCCAGTGTCTTTATTGCAGGAAATTTTGCCTTTTTTAAATATAATTTTTTCCTGTTTTCATTCCTTCGTTCTATTTCTTTTGTTGCTATAAGCTCAGCAAATTGTAAAAATGATAGTTCCTGACTTTCTGCAAATTCTATTAACTCTCTCAGGGTATTTGCTATATTGTTAAATCCCAGTGTTTTATATTTATTTCCGATAAGCTCATAAGTGGCAGTCATGAATTATCACCACCTAACTTCGTATAGCTTTTAATTGGATGCTGCTTTGTCTGTGGAAGATCAAATTTGGAATAACCGGAAAGTTTGACCACTTCTACTTGATCCTGGATATTTTTACCTTCCACCCTCGCTTTAATAAAGTTTTCTATAAGGCTTACTCTTAATCCATCTCTGCTTTGAAGATAATTTAACACTTCCAGTGTCTCACTTAAAGGATAATTACTGCATACACGGGATAACCCCACCAGTTGATCTTTGTATATCCTGGGGTTTGTTTTCTTTAAACTTTTACAGATATTTTCCGCCAGTTCTTCCGATAACATTTCCTTAACTTCATTCTCCCTGTCTTTGACAGTTTTAGAATGGTCTCTGTAATGATTGTTATTTATAATCATACGACCTTTTTC
>JAKQEP010000126.1 GCA_029556475.1 Candidatus Atribacteria bacterium | reverse complement strand
GAAAACCCCTGATGGGGTGCTATTCCTTGCTGACAGCCTGTTTTCAGCGGAAACTATTAGTAAATATGGCTTAACAGTGAAGAGCGATATTGAAAAATCACTTAACACCTATTCTCTTTTAGAAAAATATTCTGCCAGACTATTTATCCCATCACATACCGAGCCTACTGAAGATATCAGCGAATTAATCCGGGTAAACAGAGAAAACGTGGAACAGGTTAACAGAAAAATTTTGCATTATTGCAGAGAGCCTATCTCCAGAGAGGGGGTAATACAATCATTTGTCCAGGATTACCAGATAACACTTTCCAGTGTTCAATTTGTACTGACTCATATTACTGTTTCTGCGTATCTCAGCTATTTGTACGATAAACAGTTGATAAAGCCCATATTTGAAGAGGGCAAAATGCTATGGACAAGTAATGATAAAATTGATTTATAACAAAAAATGAATTTTTGTATCAGAAATGAGGTGGAAAACTTATGATAAGAAAAAATATTCTAACAATTGTTAATAAAAAAAGATTGTTTTTTCAGATGCTGATAATTGTCTTTTTGATGCTCCCATCGTCAAATTATTTTTCTCTGGCACAAGTCGATGTTCGTGAAGCAATTGTTAAGGTTTACACGGTAAGTAATTACCCCGATTATTACAATCCCTGGAGTATGGAAGGGCCACGTGCCAGCTCCGGTTCAGGATGCATAATTGAAAAAAATCTGATTCTGACCAATGCTCATGTGGTAAGCAATCAAACTTTTTTACAGGTAAGGAAATATGGAGATACACAAAGATACCGGGCAAAAGTAGTGGCGGTTTCTCATTTAACTGATTTAGCATTGTTGACTGTAGAAGATTTTGGGTTTTTTGATGGAATAACAGCACTGGATTTTGGTCAGCTACCGGAAACACAGCAGGAAGTTCTGGTATATGGATTTCCGGTTGGCGGTGATATGCTGAGTATTACCAAAGGAGTAATTTCTAGGATTGAACATCAGCCATATGTGCATAGCTCATCTGTATTTTTAGCGGGACAGATTGATGCTGCGATTAATCCTGGCAATAGTGGCGGTCCGGTGCTGGTAGATGATAAAATTGTAGGAGTAGTAATGCAAGGCATCCCTACCGCCCAAAATATAGGCTATATGGTACCCACTCCTGTTATAAGCCATTTCTTTGCTGATCTGACAGATGGCATTTTGAACGGATATCCCAGTTTAGGTATAGGCTTACAGGATATGGAAAATGATGACCTGAGGAGATACTACCGGATGGAAGAAGGAATGAACGGTGTACTTATTAATCAGATTGTTCCCGGTGGTCCTGCTGACGGTAATTTAAAAATTAACGATGTTTTACTTTTAATTGAAGATTTTCCTATTGGCAATGATGGTACGGTAGAATTTCGTCCCAATGAAAGAACGCAATTAAACTATGTTATTCAACAAAAACAGATTGGTGAGGACCTCAAAGTAACCATTTTAAGAGAAGGAGAAAAAAAAGAGATAAAAGTTAATCTATCCCGTTCCCTAACCAAAGACCGGTTGGTACCTATGGAACAATATGAGACTCTCCCCACTTATTATATATATGGTGGTCTGGTATTCTGCCCCTTAACCAAAGATCTGTTAAATATCTGGGGACCGCAATGGTATCAATCTGCTCCACGTGAGCTGGCCTGCTACCTTTTAAATAATTTTCCGGAAAGAGAGGACCAACTGGTGGTGGTTTTATTGAAAACGCTGGCAGCAGACGTGAACCAGGGTTATCAGAATATAAGCAACTGGGTGGTAGAGCTGGTGAATGGTGAAAAAGTCTGGAATATGCATGATTTGGTGGAAAAAATTGAGAATTGTGAGGAACCCTTTATTATTCTGGAGGATCAGTACCATAAAAAAATAATTATTGATAAGGATAAAGCAGAAAACAGCCATCAGGAAATTTTAGAAATTTATCGGGTTCCCTCTGACAGATCAGAGGATTTGAAATAAGCAAAGAGTATATAATAAAATTTGGAATTTTTCGAGGAGGAATTTTTATGGCTGATTTAAGAGTAAATTATATGGGCTTAAAGCTTAAAAACCCTATTGTAATTTCATCATCTCCACTGGGGGAAAACATAGATAAAATAAAATGTTTGGAAGAAAATGGTGCAGCAGCTATAGTGCTTCCTTCCTTTTTTGAAGAACAGGCGCTTCAGGCTGAACTAAGCCATTCCCTGTTATATGAAAAAGATGGTTACCGTAAATACCTTGATTATTATTATGATGTGATTCGTGATAAGGTAACTCCTGAAAAATATATGAGCTTTATTAAAGAAGTAAAAAGTAAAACAGATATACCGATAATTGGGAGTCTGAATGGAATTTCAGTTGGTGGCTGGATTAATACGGCCATTGATATGGAAGGAGCCGGAGCTGATGGACTGGAATTGAATATTTATTACCTACCAACAGATCCTGAAATAGATGGTCGTAAAATTGAAGAAAATTACCTGGATTTGGTAGATGAGATTACCAGGAGTGTAGCCATCCCTGTTGGGGTAAAGATCCATCCCTATCTCAGTTCTATTCCCTATATGAGCCGTGAATTGGTCAGAGCCGGAGCCAATGGCCTGGTATTTTTTAATCGTTTTTACCAACCTGATATAAATCTGGAAAATATGAAGATAGAGCCGATGTTGAGGTTAAGCACATCAGAAGAGTTGCGGTTAAGGATAAGATGGGCTGCAATCTTGTTTGGTAAGGTTGAGGCAGATATTGCCATTACCGGAGGAGTTCATACTGCTCAGGATGTAATAAAAAGTATTATGTCTGGCGCAAGTGTAACTATGATTGCCTCTGCTCTACTGGAAAGAGGGATGGGCTATCTTCCATTACTTTTGGAAGAGATAGAAGGATGGCTCAGTAACCATAAATATAACTCCTTACAGGAAATTTTTGGTATTATGAGTCATAAAACAACCTCCCAACCGGCTCTTTGGGAGAGAGCAAATTATCTGAAAGTGCTTGACTCTTACCGGCAGGAGGAATAATAGCTGACCGAGGAAAATGTATTTAAATATATAAAAGGGATATAAAAGAGATACAATTGTTATAATATCATATTCTATATACTTATAGACTATAGTATAGTACTATCATTTTATAAACCAATAGCAAGGGAGATATACGGTATGTCGGAGACTACAAAAAAAATGATACTGGAGAAAGCTGCAGAATTAAAGACAAGATTTGTACGGCTTAAGTTTACTGATATAATGGGTATTCCTAAGAATGTAGAGGTGCCCATAAGAGACTTTAAAGAGGCCTTAGATGGAAATATAATGTTTGATGGTTCAACGGTACAGGGTTTCTGTAGGATTGAGGAGTCTGACATGTTCCTGCAACCTGATTTAGATACTTTTATGGTCAACCCCTGGGAAGAGGATCAATATGTAGCCAGGATTATATGTGATATTGTTAATCCTGATAGAACGCCTTTTAAGGGTTGTGCCAGAACTAATCTGAAAAGAATTATAGCGGAATTGGATAAAACCGGTTATACAGCCAATTTTGGACCGGAAATGGAATTTTATATTTTTGAACGAGATGAAAAAAATAAACCAACTACCAGAACTAATGATCAGGCTAGTTATTTTGATCTCTCACCCATAGATTTAGGGGAAGAGCTGCGCAGGGACATGGTCATCACCTTAGAGAAGCTGGGCTTTGAAGTAAATACTTCTCATCATGAGGTAGGTCCCGGTCAGCATGAAATAGATTTTAAATATTCTGATGGTATTACTACTGCTGACCGGATAATGGTCCTGAAATTGACCAGTAAGACTATTGCAATGTGGCATAATCTGCACGTGACCTTTATGCCTAAACCGGTATTTGGTATTCCCGGTTCTGGAATGCATACCAATATCTCGCTCTTTAAAGATGGGGAAAATGCTTTTTATGACCCTGAAAGTAAATATTGTTTAAGCAAAGAGGCAATTTATTTTATTGGTGGGATAATGAAACATGCCAAAGGATTAGCTGCCATTACCAACCCCCTGGTGAATTCTTATAAAAGGCTAACCTCCGGGTACGAAGCACCGGTTCATATTGCCTGGTCGCATTGTAACCGCAGCCCCTTAATAAGGATACCAACTGTGAGAAACGGAAATGCTGCCAGAATAGAATATCGTTGCCCTGACCCGTCCTGTAATCCTTATCTTTCTTTTGCAGTAATCCTGACTGCAGGTATGGATGGAATTCAAAAAAAGATAATGCCTCCTGACCCTATTAATGAGAATATATATGATATGGATGAAATACAATTAAAAAAATATGGTATTGAAAGCTTACCAACCAATCTGAAAGAAGCATTAGAAGAATTTAAAAAAGACAAGGTATTGCATCAGGGGCTAACTGACCACATTATTGATAATTACTTAAGAGCTAAATATAGGGAATGGGAGATATACAACCTTCAAGTCCATAACTGGGAGTTAGAACAATACCTTGCTAATTACTAATTTAGTTAGAATATGTGTAAGAATAGGGTTTTTAGTTAATAGTTTATAGTTTTTGGATTTTAGTTAAATGCAAAAACAAAAAAGTTTGTGAAAAAGTGTAAGAGTAGAGTTCACAGTTTTTAGTTTTAGGAAAAGTAAAAAAGAGTGTGAGGAGAGGTGTGGGAATAGATAGAAAAAGAGTGTGGGTAACAGTGAATGAGATTGCCAGGAAATGTCTTCAAAAGACTGGTATAATATTTAAAATATTAGGATAAATTTGGTTATGAAAATACAAATAAAGTACATAAACGGAATTCGTTTTAAAAGGTTTATAATGACCTCTGCTAAGCGGATTGAGCAGAACAAAAACCATCTTAACGAGATTAATGTTTTTCCAGTTGCTGATGGGGATACCGGTACTAATCTGGCCGTTACTATGAATAACATTGTAGAAGAGGTTCAGGATTTTCGTCAGAATTCCTTTGATTTAACCATGCAGAGGATAGCTAAATCAGCTCTCAAAGGTGCCAGGGGAAATTCAGGGGCTATTTTAGCTCAGTTTTTTCAAGGGTTAGCTGAGGCCACCCGGGGAATGAGCCGGCTCACTACAGTTGCTTTTTCTCAAGCAGTTCTTAAGGCAGCAGAGCAGGCCAATATGGCTATTGCTGAACCCTGTGAAGGAACCATCGTTACTGTAATGAAGGACTGGGCTAACCATATAAATAAGCTGGCACATAAAACACCTGATTTTGTAGAATTGTTCAAAAACTCCCTGGCAAGAGCAAAAAAATCATTATTAGAGACCCCTGAAAAACTGGCTATCTTAAAGCAAGCAGGTGTTGTTGATGCCGGGGCAGAAGGGTTTGTTAATTTGCTGGAAGGAATTGTTGATTTTATAGAATTTGGCAGATTAAGGGTAATGAAACAGGAGTCCAAAGGAATACAGATTAATTCACAAAGACAGTCTTTTTTTCAGTCCCTGGAAAAATCCAAATTCCGTTATTGTACTGAATGTTTACTTGAGGGAGTAGATTTAGATAGAAATCTTATCAGAGAAAAATTAACTAACATGGGTGATTCTCAGGTAGTAGCCGGTTCAGAAGAACAGTTAAGAATACACATTCACACCGATCACCCTGAAGCTATTTTTTCTGAGCTTGATTCCTTTGGTACTATCGTAGAAACCAAAATAGATGATATGTGGGAGCAAACAGAAAAGGTTAAGAGAAAAACTATATTAGAGAAGATTGCTCTGGTAGCTGATTCAACCTGTGATTTACCTCAAGAATTAATTGAAAAATATGGTATTAAAATTGTTCCTATTGCCGTTCAGGTTGATGAACAAAGTTTTTTAGACCGGGTAAATATTTCAACTAAAGAAGTGGTGGATTTTTTGGAAAACTCTGCACACCGGGTAAGCACCTCTCAACCTCCCTATCAATATTTTGAAGATATATATCAGGAACTGGGAGAAGATAATGAGGCCATAATTTCTATTCATCTTCCCGGAAAGTTGAGCGGTACCTTTCAAGCTGCCTGCACTGCCAGTAAGCAAAATAAATATCATGATAAAATTCAAGTTATTGATGCTAAGACCAGTACGGTTGGTCTGGGAATGATTGTATTACAGGCTGCCCGTCTGATTGAGAATGGTATAACGTTAAATGAATTACTGGAAAAATTAAATTATTATATAGAGCATAGTAAGCTATTTGTAAGTATTCCAACCTTGAAATATTTAATTAAAAGCGGACGTCTGGATAAAATAAAGGGGTTTTTAGGCTCATTGATGCACTTAAAACCGATAATCTCTTTAAATCAGGAGGGTGAATTTGAAGAAGCTGCCAAAGTGGTTGGTCTACGCCGTTTATGGGATAAGACTTTAGAACTGGCCTGTCAATTTGCATCAGGTAAAAAGAACCCCCATTTTGCTATTGCCCATATAGAGGATATTGATTTAGCGAAATGGTATGAGCAGGGAATAAAGAAGCATTTTCCTGAGGCTGAAATCTTTATTTCAGAAGGTTCTCCTGCTCTCAGTGTACATATAGGGAGAGGTGGCGCCGCTATTGCGGTGATGGGTGGTTAAAAAATATCTTTTTAACTTCCAAGAAATGTAATATTTTATTAGAGGTGAATAACATTGAAGATTGGTTGTTATCATCTAATATCCGAAATGATGGAAAAACGAAATATTGACCCATCCTTGCAGCCCTTTTTAACCTCGATCGAAAAACACCTTGGAGAAGATTTATCACAAATTAGCCCTGCTGAGGTAAAAAAAGGTGGCATTTTACCGGTTATCTTTATTAAGTCAGGCGGTGTTGAAGAAAAGTTTAAAAGGATCTATCAAAAATTTTCTCCTCCTTATCTGCTTCTAGTCAGTTGTTTATTTAATTCTTTACCTGCAGCTCTGGAAATTAAATCCTATTTACAGAGAAGGGGAGAAAAGGTGGAAGTTTTACATGGTTCGGAAGTAAGGATTGCTCAAAGGTTGAAGTCTATTAAAAAAATAATGGAAACAAAAAAAGTATGTCGTCAATACCGCATAGGAGTATTGGGTGAACCATCTGAATGGCTCATCGCCAGTGGAGCTGATTATAATGCCATCAGGAAAAGATTGGGAATGAGGATATATGACATCCCTATAGAAGAGGTGGTAAGGCATATAGATGAGGCAAAAGGTAAAGAAGTTCGGGTTGATATCGGTTCTGTTGAAGGCTTTGACAGCAATATTCTGACACAATCACTACAAATATATCAGGGTTTAAAAAATTTAATGGCAGAATATAATTTTAATGCCATCACTGTTCGCTGTTTTGAATTGCTCGATTTCTATAAAAACACCGGATGCCTGGCTCTATCCTTATTGAATCAGGAAGGTTTGATGGCTGGGTGTGAAGGTGATGTACCATCCTTAATTTCTATGATACTCCTACATAATCTTACCAATGAACCAATTTTCTTAGCTAACCCAGTATGTATTGATGAAGAAAAGAATGAAATAACCTTTGCCCATTGCACTATTCCACTTAATATGTGTGAAAGCTATAAGCTGGAAAGCCATTTTGAATCAGGCATGGGAGTTGCCGTTAGAGGCAAGGTAGAAAAAGGTCCGGTAACTATATTTAAACTGGATGGAAATGCGGAAAAATATTATCTGGCTGAAGGAGAAATAGTTGATAATTTAAATTCCCCGGATATGTGCCGAACACAACTTAAAATTTCTTTAAAAATACCTGTCCACGATTTTTTAGAAAAATCGATTGCCAATCATCAGCTTATCTGTAAGGGCTGGCATGGTCCTCTGCTGGAACAATTCTTTTCTTACTTAACGTAATATATCGTTCATAGTTTTTAATCTATAGTAAAAATGAAAGATATCAAAAACTATAAACTTTATAACCAACAACCTGGGATTTCACAAACAACTAATTATTAATTGCTTATCACTATTTATTTAGGGGTATTCAGTTTTGAAAATAGGAATTATCTCAGATATCCATAGCAATAGAGAAGCGTTAGAGGCTGTATTAAATAAGTTGACAAATGTTGAGCAATTTTATTGTCTGGGAGATATTATTGGCTATGGAGCTGACCCTATTTATTGTCTTGAAAAGATGAAGGAAATAGATTGCTTGTGTATAAAAGGAAACCATGAAGGTGCCATAACCGGAGAATTAGAGCTATACTATTTTAATGATTATGCCAAACAATCTCTCGAATGGACAATGAAGCAACTTAGAGAACAGGACTTTCACTACATCCACAGTTTACCAAAAAAAGTTGATATTACCAATGATATACTGGGTGTACATGGCAGTCCCCGCCAGCCTCTTTGGGAATACATTCTGGATGAACAGACTGCAGAGGGAATTTTTAACAAATTTGATTTTAAAGTATATTTTATCGGACATAGCCATGTCCCCGGAATTTTTACCTTTCACCGTAATAACAGGATAATAAAGTATTTTGAAGCAACAGCAGGAGCAGACCTGGTCTTAGATGAAAAGCATAGTTATATTGTTAATTGTGGTAGTGTCGGCCAGCCCCGTGATGGTAATCCTCAGGCCAGCTATGTCTTGTTTGATTCTGAAAAAGGGGTTATAAATATTAAACGGGTAAATTATGCAATAGAAAGGGCTCAGAGAAAAATTATTAAAGCCCATCTTCCTCACTTTTTAGCCCAGCGCTTGGCAATAGGAATTTAGTAATATTTAGAATAGCAGGTGATATTAATGGTACAGGAAGCAATGTTTTATAAGAGGCTGGAGAATAATAAGGTGCAATGTTTACTCTGTTCCCACTATTGTGTAATTTCGCCAGACAAGAGAGGTATCTGTCGAGTTAGAGAAAACCAGGAAGGTGTTTTAAATACTCTAAACTATAGAAAATTAATTGCTGCAAACATAGACCCTATTGAAAAGAAACCCTTGTTTCATTTTTATCCTGGCTCTCAATCTTATTCCATTGCTGCTATGGGATGTAACTTTCGTTGCTTGCATTGTCAGAACTGGTCTATCTCTCAGCTGAGTAGTGATAAGAAGATAGGAGGTGAATTTATCTCTCCTGAAAGAATAGTACAGCATGCTCAGGAGAGTGGATGCCTTTCTATCTCCTATACATATACAGAACCAACCATCTACTACGAAACAGCCCTTGAAATATCTCAGCTTGCCCGTCAGGTGGGACTGAAAAATATTTTTGTTACCAATGGTTATATCAGTCTGGATGCTTTAAATCATATTGCTCCATATCTTGATGCAGCCAATATTGACCTAAAAGCAATGAGCGATACATTTTACCGGAAGGTTTGTGGTGCCAGATTAAAACCGGTCTTAGATAGGATTAAGCAATACTATGAACTGAGAATCTGGATTGAGATAACTACTCTGATTATCCCGGGATACAATGACGGAGATGATGAGCTGGGAGAAATTGCCCAATTTATTGTTGATATTGATAAAGGAATTCCCTGGCACATTTCTGCTTTTTATCCAACCTATAAATTGAATGATACTCCTCCTACACCAGTATCTACTCTGCAAAGAGCATATAAAATCGGTAAAGATAAAGGGCTGCATTATGTATATGAAGGAAACGTAGGAGAGGGTGAAAATACACTTTGTCCCTCTTGCGGCAAAACAATTATCAGCAGGAAATATTTTTCTACTAATAATAAGATTAAAAATAGCAAATGCCCTTTCTGCGGAGAAAAAATAGGTGGTATTGGAATGTCCGGTGAAAATAATACTAATCAATAGATATGTGTAACATAGCTCAATTAATATGGCATCTAAGGAACAAACAAAATTCTACTAGATTATTGTTCCTTCCACACATCTTTTAAGAAAAAATTAATCCGAATACTCTCGTTGTAAAAGAAAATTTATCTTTTCAATTCCTAGCTCACTTCCAGCAACTATTATTCTCGCCACATAATCAAAACCAACTTCTTTATCAGCATAAACATCTATACCTCTGTCTGTACCTACAGTATTTTTTCTTAAATAAGATGACAGATAATCCCAGGGGAGATGCTCTTTTTCTGTGTAGATTGCCCCTTCTCTATCTAGAAAAAGAGTAATTGAGTCTATCTTCTCAATATTAGACAGTTCTCCAGAGTTAGGAAGCCTTACAGTTGCCCTAATAATGCCTGTATCAAGAGTTGAAGCAACAACAAAAAAAAGAAGTAGAAGAAAAATTATATCGACAAGAGAAGCAATATTTATTTCCATATCATCAATTTTTTTAAGCCTGTATTTGCGCATCTTTATTACCCAGTTTTTGTATATGGTTAATTAATTCCAGCTCTCTTTTTTCAGCATTTTTTATCAAATTTTCTATTTTATTCATAAAATAATAATAAGCGGCAAAGGCGGGGATAGAAAGGCTCAGTCCAAAGGCAGTAGTGATTAGTGCTTCAGATATTCCCTGTGCCAATAATTGTGGTTCAATATCTAAAGACAGGAAATGGAAAGTCTTTATCATTCCGGTAACTGTTCCCAGTAATCCCAGGGAAGGACTTATTTTTGCTATAAAATGCAACATAGTAAGGTTTTTCTCCATTTTAGGAAATTCTATCAATTTTGTTTCTTCCATAGCTCTTTCAATCTCTAAACTATTCTCTCTCCAGGCTACGATTCCGTTGTATAAAACATGACATATGGGGTTGGGAGAATTTTTTAAAAAACTGATTTCATCCATCGAATTAGCACGTTGTAAATTATTCTTAATTTTGGACATCACCTTCTCAGGAATATTTTTTCTGATTCTAATAAAATAAAAGAAACGCTCTATGATTATTGCAAGAGTTACAACAGATAGGGTTAAAAGGGGATAGATCACGATTCCTCCCTGTTCAATTAATATTTTCATCTTTCATCCTCTTTCTAAATCTATTTTAATTGAAAAATTATCGGGATTAAAACCCAGCAGGCTCTTTCCTCATTGTTATAATATGCTGGTTGAAATTTCCATTTTGAAATTGATTCAATAGCATTTCGGTCAAAACCGGGATAACCTGAGGAGGTATCTATCATAATTTCAACAACATCACCTTTTTTGTCTATCAATGCCTTAATTTGAACTCTTCCTTCAATACCTCTACGTCTAAAATTGTCAGGGTATTCTGGTGGCTGGAAAGAGATTACTTTTGGAGCAATGATAGATTCATTATTTAAATCGATACTTGTTAAGTCAAGGGGAGAATCATTTTGGGATTGTTTGAGCTCTACCTTCTCTTCAGCCATTAACTTTTTCTCATAAATATTTTCCTGAGCTTGTTCTATCATAACAGAGTCCTTCGTTTTAACCAAAATCAGGTCATCGGTTTTGTTTGTTTCCTCTTTAATATAATTGTTTTCAGATTCATCCCGCTCATTAATTGTATCGTTATGGGAAGGCATTTCGTCTATAAGAATTTCTTCTGTTTCTGATAAGTATTGTTCGGTAACGGAAATCTCTTTCTTATCAAGTTCTTCTTTTTCAAAAATTTCCTCTGGTAACTCAATCTCTTCTGATCGGTTTGTTTCAGCAAGAGCTGATTCTTTATTTAAGTATGGTGTGTCAAACTCTTCTTCGACGGGCTGACCGAGAGAAGGTGGCATAAAATAATCTATACTGGCTGAGACAATTATTTCATTTTTATTTTCCAGATATTTCCAGCTAGTTGCAATATCAGAAAAGAACATAATAGCCCAATAATGAAATATTAAAGAAATTATTAAAGCAAAGATAAAAAATCTATTTTCCATTCTCTTAAAGAAGGAGAGGGATAGTCCAAAAAAGATAGACCATCCCACTCTTATTTTTATTTAAAATCTGGTACTGATACCCAGTAGATATGTTCTACCCTGAATCGGATAGCCGCTAACCAGCTCCGGTTTCTGATTGAATATGTTTTTGACAGAAAAACTTAAATTAACCTTTTTATTTTTATCCTTTCCTAATGAAAAATCTCTTGCTGCATTTATATCAAAGAGATAATAAGCTTCTTGATTGTCAGGTCTGCCAGCAACCAGGTAGCCATCCAGGTTAATTACAAAATCATCATTATTTTTCCCAAATTGGTCTGAATAAGTTAAACCAATTCCATATTTGTGTTTTGGTTTTAATTGAGTGCCTGATTCAAGGTCTATAGCATTTAAAAAAGTATAGTTTAAGTTAGCAGTCAGGTGATTATTAAAGTCTTTTCGTGTGATGAACTCTAAGCCATCTACTCTTGCAGTTCCAATATTGGATGGCCGCCATATTCCATCAGAATCAGCAGCCCAATTGATCAGGTCTTTTACATTTTTTCTAAATAGATTCAGCTCAGCTTGAGTATCACCTTTTTTATTTATAAAGCGCATTCCCGCCTCATAAGCCCATGCTATTTCCGGTAGCAAATTAACATTTCCTCCTACAAAGCCATCTTCAGGCCAGTAAAGGTCATTATAATTAGGTGCCCTATAGGCACGGCTAACAGACATATGAAGGCTAAGTTCGTCCTGCAGTCTGTAGTTTAAGCCGATTCTGGGGTTTAATTGTCCTGCAAATAATTGGTTGTAATCATAACGAAGCCCAGCAGTGGCAGAAAGTTTTTCTTTTATTTGCCAGGCATCCTGAATAAAGACAGCACCCTGCAGATTTTGATGTTTACCAATATCGGTACTGTCTGTCCAGTTATAACTTATATCACCACCCCAGGTTAAGGTATGAGTATAGGCAGATTCTTTCTTGTTTCCAAAAGTGAAATCGTAATAAGTGGTGTCAAAAGAGATTCCGCTACTATTATTTTTATGTATAGAGGTACCATCATATCCCCATTCATCCGGGTTGTCATAAGAGAGTTTATGAAAATCATACCAGGCCACTATATTGTAATCTCTGTCTTCCTCTGTTTTTTGCCAGTTTATATTCATACTAAAAGTACGGTCATTTTGCCAGGCATTAGGAGAGGGGAAATCAAGCGAACCTGGTATGCCTCTCTGATGGTCATTGAAACGGATAATTAAATCCAGCTCAGTTTGAGAGTCAATTTCTTTAGAAACTCTACTCATAAAAGATAATTTTTCTAATTGACTGTTCTCTTTGCTTCCTTCAGTTTTAAAATACTCTCCTGTTAAAAAATAGGTATAGTCATCAATTCTGTCCTGGTATGAAACATTGTATTTCTGAGTATGGTAATTACCATAATGTATGCTTAATGTTCCTTCTTTTTTACCACCCTTTTTAGTAATAATATTAATTACACCGCCCAGGGCATTTGCTCCATAGAGAGCAGAGGCTGATCCACGATATATTTCAATCTTTTCTATCATATCTGCTGGTATTAAACCAAGGTCAATTTTACCGGTCTGTACACCATTGGCTACCTGTCCGTCAATCATTACCAGGACCTGCTCGGGAGAGGAGCCTCTAATACTTATTGCTTTAATATCACCTGGAGTGCCATAATCTGTTATTTCTACTCCGGCAATATTTTTTAAAATAGATGCTAAATTCTCTGCTTTGGTATTAAAAATTTGCTCTTCATTTATTACCTCTACACTGGCAGGCGAATCAAATAATCTTTCTGGATATTTTGAGGCAATAACTATTATCTCTTCTAACGAAAAAATGATTATCTCATTTTCGGATGCAAAAACATTATTTGTTAAAGAGCACAAAAGTATTAAAAGCGTAATAGTTAGCGTAATGAAAAAAAATGTTTTTTTAAACATAAATAACTCCTTTACATGTTATAAAATGTTCTTATTTGAAAAAATAAATAACCCCCCCCCTTCTTTTTAAAATAAAAAAGCTGCCTCCTTTTTAGAAGGCAGCTCAAATGATTCTTCAAATGCAATATTATTGCTTTCCCTCTATGTCGGAGGTTTTCCAAGCAGTCAATCATGGTAAGTCTTCTGGCTTCCAGCCCCTTTTGACATTATCCTTCCCACCTGATGGGCAGTGAATAATGCCGGGAATAACGCTGGTTACAGATGCGACAACAGCAACGGTCTTACACCGTTTTCCTTTTTAATCATCTCTGAACCATGATTGCCAATTGCCTAAAACTCTATTAAATTTTTAAGCTACAGATATATTATATAATATTTATAATTAAT
Organism: Candidatus Atribacteria bacterium; assembly: GCA_029556475.1. Taxonomy (GTDB): domain Bacteria; phylum Atribacterota; class Phoenicimicrobiia; order Phoenicimicrobiales; family Stramentimicrobiaceae; genus Stramentimicrobium. The sequence continues at coordinate 54,990 of JAKQEP010000126.1, read as the reverse complement.
TTTGTCAAATAAGTATTTTTATTTATTACTTGACACAAAGAAAAAGATTTTAAATATTTAGTACTATATGAAATAATAAAATATAGGCTTTATTTTTAATCTTTACAGTCAAAGTAGGCAATAACAGAAAATATTTAAAGATGACAATATTTATGCTAAAACTACAATAGGTATATCATTATATTTATCAACATATGCCTTAACATTGAATACTTCTTTGATATTCTGTGAATTTATTATTTCGCTGTCACCTTCTGAAAAAATCTTTTCATCTTTTAACATAATAAACTTATCAGAAAACCTCAATGCCAGATTTAAATCATGAATAACCATAATAGCAGAAATATTTTGTGTTTTGGAGATATTCCCAATTAATTTCATTACTTCCAGCTGGTTTTTCAAATCGAGATTATTGGCCGGTTCGTCCAATAAGAGTACTCTTGGTTCCTGAACCAGTGCTCTGGCGATAATGACTTTCTGGAGTTCACCACCACTTAATTCAAAGACATTACGCAAGGCATATTTTTCTAATTGCATCAGCTTTAAAATATTGCCGGTGATTTCTAAATCTTTTTCTGTAGCATCCCATTCTATATAAGGTTTCCTACCCAGAAGAACTGTATCAAAAACAGTCATAAAATTATTTCCAGCGATGTTTTGAGGTACATAAGCCATTTTTTGAGCAATCTTTTTACTATTCAATTTTTTCAAATCAAATTCATCTATGAATACTGTTCCTTTTTGAGGTTTCAATATCCGGTTGATACATTTTAATAAGGTAGATTTCCCGGCTCCGTTAATTCCCAGAATTGAGACAACCTCTCCCCGGTTTACACTGAATTTAATATTCTTTAAGACATTTTTGCTTGGATAAGAAAACTCAATACCATCTACGTTAAGAATCATTGACAATCACCCCGGTTATTTCTTTTGAATACATACATTTGTTAATAAGCTCAATTTAAATTTCAAAATGCAATAAAATCATTTTTTTTATCTATATCTCTTGATAAGCAGGTATAGAAAGATTGGTGCACCCATAAAAGAGGTCAGTATTCCCACCGGTAAGACCAGGGGGGAGATAATAATACGTGCAACTGTATCGGAAATGAGCAATAGTAATGCACCCATTAAGGCAGATATAGGAATTAGATATCGATAGTCGCCGCCAATCAAAATCCTTACTAAATGCGGGCAGATTAGTCCTACAAAACCAATAATACCCAGGAAGGAGACATTGATAGATACCAGAATAGAGGCTACCAGCATTCCCAATAATCTTGTCTTTTCAGTATTTACACCCAGCGATTTGGCGCTCTCCTCACCACTTTCCAAAGCATTATATTCCCAGCGCTGATAAATAAAATAAGCTATGGAAAGGAGCATAACAATACTCATTAAACCGACCTCTGGCCAGTTAGGCCGTCCCAGGTCACCAAATGTCCAGTACACCATAGCTGCCAGCTGCAGATCATTGGCAAAATATTGCATCAACATAGTACCGGCAGTAAAGAGTGAACTCATTGCTACCCCTGCCAGTACAATAGCCTCTGGCGCAAAACTTTTTATCTTGGCCAGCAGCAGTATTACTGAAACAGCTATTAAAGAACCCAAAAAAGCGAAAACGGTTACCAGGTAAGGACTGCTAATAAATATTTTGCCGGTGCTTTCAGCTCCACCTATACCAAAAAGAATAATAGCGAGGGCAGCTCCAAACATAGCGCCATGTGATATTCCAATGGTATAGGGGGAAGCCAGAGGGTTTCTGAGGGTACATTGCATTACAGCACCTGAAACCGACAAAGAAATACCCGCAATGAGGGCTGCAAATATCCTGGGCAATCGTATATTCCATATTATCAGGTCCGCAGAACTACTACTCCTGCCAATCAGGGTCTGGTAAATCTCAGCCAGGGTAAGTTTATAACCACCAATAGAAAGTGATAGAAGGCTAAACAGGCATAAAAGGATTAGCAGTAAGCCTCCTATCAATACTTTTTTCTGGTTTAGCTTAATATATTGTTCTGTTAAATTTTTATCCGTTATATTTTTCAAAGATTAATTCTTGCCTAGTTATATTCTTTCAAGGCATTAAACCTTTCTTTAATAGCATAGTAGGCTTTTTCACCACTATTACCATAGAATTTCTTAAATATTTCTACACCCTTCTGGTCAAGGCCAATGTCTTCAAAAAGCTCAGGATAGATTACCTTACCAACATAATAGGCATCAACCAGTGCATTTTCCTTGTTATAAGTATACCAGCAGTAAGGTAGGACAATATGTACTTTACCACCTCTGACAGCTCTTAATTCTTTAAAGGGAGAGGATTGCAATTCAGTTTCAATGATTGACAGAGACACAGGAGATAGGAATATTACTTCCGGGTCCCATGCTACCAATACTTCTTTATCAATATTTTTACCAGAACTCATATCAGATAATTCATGTGCTACATTTAAAGCATTGGTTAGATTGAATGAAGGCCATTGAGGGTCAGTGGCTGTCATTCCATGGGAACCGTAAAAAGCTCTACCACCAATATAGACCGACACTCTCTTTTCAGCAGAAATTTCTTTGGTTCTCTCTGCTAGGTCTTTATAATATGCTTCAATGTCGTTTATCAGTTCTTCAGCTCTTTCTTCATTGCCCAGAACTTTACCCATAAACCTTAAGGATTTATAATATATCTCGTCCTGTTTAGGAGTACCGGTAGCATCAGTATATACTGCCAGAACGGGGATACCAGTCTTACTCTGTAAAGTATCTACTTTCTGTACATCACTAGCTCCTAAAAAGATTATGTCTGGATTCAGCCCTATAATAATCTCATAATTAAATTCACTCCCTCCAACTCCAACATTCACTACCGGTAAATCATATAATTCGGGGAAAGCCAACATATAAGAGAGTTCTGAACCTTGAGGTGCCCCTTTTTCGTCTGTTTTTGCCTTTTCCCGGTACTCGATTCCCACAATTTTATCAGCTACATCAAAAGAAAGGGTCTCCCTGAGAGAGCAGCCTACTGCCAGGATACGATTAATCTCTGTTGGTACAGCAACTTCACGTCCCAGAGTATCGGTGAGTTTTAATTCAGAAGCCCAGCCTGTAAGCATAAAGATACTGAAAAAAAGAATAGAGATAATAATTGAAGCTTTCTTTTTGTTGAACATAATTTACTCCTTTAATTTAAATTAGTGTTACGTTTTTAATAATTGTAACATTAATAAAAAATAAAGCAAGAGATTAATTTAATTATTTAAATAGCTTAAAATATTAAAAACTATTTTAACGATCCCATCTCTATTCAGTATTGGAAACAGTAGAACTATCATTAATCAGGTTAAGACAATAAATATGAATGGCAGAAAAGGATTAAAGATAATATAGTGGTTGCGATAATTTTTAAAATAAAAATACAAAACCTAGATTAGTCAAGATAAATAGTTTAAATTTATAAGATGCAATTAAAATAATGGAGTCAGATAAGTTTATTGACGGAATAATAGTCTTGATAACTTTCCCCGTTTTATCTCTACCGCCTGATATGAACATAACTCCTGACAGCAGAAACATCTGATACAGCTGGAAAGGTCAGCCTGTGCTTTGCCATTGACCATTTTTATGCATTTAGCAGGGCAATCTCGGGCGCATACAGCACAACCGACGCATTTTTCATGATTAAAATAAGGGTAGGGGCGCAATATTTTATAAAAGAAGGCATCCAGTCTTGCCGGTAATGGTATAGGTACATGTCTGGCACGAGAGGTTATAGGTACTTTAAAGGGAATAGGTTTAAAATTGTTTATATCTATTCCCCTGATTTCCAGGCCTTTAATATCCATCGGTATTAAACCTCTATCGATAGCCTTCTGCAGAGTAAAAACGCGTTTCGGTTCAATACCAATTAGGTGGCAGCAGGCCAAATCAAGAGCATGAGGGTTGGTGGAAGCAGCCAGCAACCCGACCTGTTTCGGGTCACCGGCAGATGGCCCGGCTCCTTCCATAGCTATTACTGCATCCATAATGGATAGTTCTGGTTTTACGAATTGGGCAACATCTACCAGCATATCACAGAAGTCCCTGACATCACTCATTCTCAGGTGGTATTCAGCCTTTAACAAGCCCGGAATGGTTCCGAAGAGATTCTTGACTGCACCGGTATAGATAGTGAAGCCATGGGTTTTAAGCTTAGCCATTGAAATTACCACATCAACTTCTTTGATGATCTTAGCAAGGGTAATATGTTTTAGAATTTTCCCTTCCGGGTTGGGATATTCCTGCTGCTCAAAATTCCAGTTTAGTTGCGCACCAGTCCTGGCAGCTACCTCTTCCATACCGGTATCGTGATAAATGCCTTTTAACCAGCTTCTGGTAAAAGGTCCCCCTGGACTGTCGGCTATTATTACCTTTGCTCCGAGGGCATGAATTTTATTGATAATAGCTTCCACCAGAGCGGGATGTGTGGTAACAGCCGCCTCAGGAGGTTTTTTCATCAATAGGTTTACTTTTAGCAAAACCTTTTGCCCAGTTTGTACAAAATGGTTTAAGCCACCCAGCTCCTGAAACAATTTTTCCAGCGCAGAATTTATATCATCCTCCAGGTATGTTTCACAGGGTGTAAAAATTACTTTTTTATCATGCATAACGATATTACTACTTTCCAAAATTTTAACCTATCCATTATAACAAAAATTTGTTAGAATAAATAGCTGATTAGATTAACTTATTAAATGTGACAGTATATATCAAATAAAATTTTAGAAAATAGCACAGCAATATGGATTGAAGAGGCAAATAAGCTTAACAAAAATATTGCTGGGAAAGGAGTAATTCTATGCCTTTCGGTTATAACGGAAAAATATTAAGAGTAGACCTTGACCAGGAGAGCTATTCTATTGAACAGCCTGATGAGATTTTTTATCGCACCTACTGGGGAGGCAGAGGGTTAGGACTTTACTATATGCTAAAGGAGATGAAACCCGGAGTAGAACCATTTTCAGGAGATAATCTGCTAATCTTTTCTACCAGTGTAATCGTAGGGAATGGAGCTCCATCAATACCCAGATATACAGTCTGTGCAAAATCCCCTTTAACTGGAGCGCAGGGAGAATCTGAGGCAGGTGGTTACTGGGGACCGGAACTTAAAAAAGCTGGTTTTGATGCCATAGTTATCCGGGGTATTGCCAAAAAGCCCTGCTATCTGTGGATTAAAGATGGGGATGTGCAATTTAAAGATGCTGCACATCTCTGGGGCAAAGAAACCCATCAGGTAGACCGCTTAATAAAAGAAGAATTGAGTGATGAAAAGGTCAGAATATGTCAAATCGGTATAGCAGGAGAGAATAAGGTACTATATGCCAATATTGTTAATGAACTGACTCATTTTAACGGAAGAAATGGATTAGGTGCTGTGATGGGGTCTAAAAAACTGAGAGCAATTGTGGTTAAGGGCAACATCCCTATCACTTTATATGATTCAGATAAAGTTAAGGGGATAGCCAAAGATATATCCCAGAGAGTTATGGAAAACCCTTTAAGTAGAGCTTTAAGAGAGTATGGGACACCAGCCACAGTAAGAGGTTTTTATGAAGCAGGTTCACTTCCGTCTTTTAACTGGACAACGGGTTATTTTAAGGGTGGAGAAAATCTAACTGTAGAGGAGTATAATAAAACGATTTTGAAAAAAAAGGGAAGTTGCTATGCCTGCCCCATTCGTTGTAAAAGGATAGTAGAGGTGAATGGGGAAGAGTTTACTGTAAATCCGGTTTACGGTGGGCCTGAGTATGAAACCCTGGTTGCATTTGGCTCTCTTTGCGGTGTGGATGATTTGCAATATGTAGCTAAAGCCAACGAGTTGTGCAATAAATGGGGTTTAGATACCATCTCGACAGGTGCCGTCATTGCCTTTGCCATGGAATGCTATGAACAGGGTTTATTGAATAAAAAAGATACAGATGGTCTCGAATTATATTTTGGCAACAAGAAGGCTTTACTTGTTTTAATTGAAAAGATTGCCAGGAGAGAAGGATTTGGTGAATTATTAGCACAGGGTTCACGTTTGGCTTCAAAAAGAGTAGGTAAGGGTTCTGACCGGTTTCTGAAAGAAGTAAAGGGGCAGGAGGTTCCTATGCATGACCCTAGAGTAAAGGCTGGTCTTGCCCTGCAGTATGCCTTTTCTGATTATGGAGCAGACCACATGAAAGCCCCGCACGATGCCTTCTTTTCCGAAAAGGAGTCTATTGGGTTAAAGGAGATGAGTGGCCTGGGTATCTTAAAACCAGTAGCAGTGACAGATTTAAGTTATCGCAAGGTAGCCTTATATAAAATTCTGGATATTTATTGGTCTATATTTGACATCTTAGGTGTATGTGATTTTGGTTATGTTCCCCGTAGTTTGGGTACTATGGATGAATTGTTAGCAATCATCCGTGCAACTACTGGTTGGAATACTACCTGGTATGAATTGATGAAATTGGGTGAGAGAACTATTAATATGGCTAGAATATTCAACATTAGAGAGGGTTTCACTAGAGATGATGATACAGTGCCTGAAATATTTTTTACTGATTTTAAAGAAGGACCTCTCAAAGGCAGTGGAGCACTGAAGAGAGAAGATTTTGAAGAGGCAAAAAAATTACGTTATGAATTAATGGGATGGGATAAAGAGGGTAAACCGGGAAGAGGAAAGTTGATTGAATTAGATTTGGAATGGTTAATTGAAGATTGAAGATTGAATCAATAGTAATTTATATGAAATACCATTATTGCTAAAATATTTATTAATAAACCACGCTCATCTGAAACAATTTCATCAAATCTCAAATGAGCGTGATTATAATTTAACTGTCATTGCTTATATGCTGTCAATTCCTTATTTTTACTGGGACATCATACACTGAGCCAGGTTTTTGGCAAAAGCCTCTACATCTTCATCTAAAAGTGAACCGAATTTGGCATAGCAGTCAGAAATTTTGGTTAAATCTCCGATGAAATAGGCATTTACCAGGTTGTTCCAGATGGAGGACATCTGGATCCTGGTCAACCCTTCATTAACCATAGGCAATATTCCTTTGGGGTCACCTTTTTGAACATAGAAAACATACTGTTCTTCGGTATTGATGGTACCCACGATTTTAATGGGATTAGTTTTCTCAAAAGCTTCTGCAGCAGGAGTGTCTGCAACGAATACCTCGATTCGCTTATTCACCAGATCCATTATTCCCAGATCATTTGTTTCGTATAATTCTAAAGATTTTACATTTACCCCTTTTTGGACCAGGTTGTCTTCCAACCAATCGGCCTGGGTTGTTCCTCTCTGGGCACCAATAGAATTCCCTCCGGACAGGGCAGTTGCAATATTCAGTTCTGAATCTTCTCGAACCAAAACTCCCTGATTTCCGGACCAGTAAGTATTAGAAGCGTCGGCTACTGCAGCTCTTTCCTCTGTTAAAGTCATACCGGCTGCCAGTAAATCAACTTTACCGGATTGAAGGGCAGGTATAAGAGAATCAAAACCAATATCCAGTATTTCCACATCATAACCATTGCTTTTTGCGATTACTTTTAAGAGGTCCATATCAAATCCTACAAAGTTGTTGTTAGAGTCGACCCATTCAAAGGGTGGCCAGTCAGCAGAGGTGCCTACTATGATCTTTTCAGGGGCAGCCCAGGAAGGTAAGATAATGATAGTTAAGAGAAAAGTCAAAACTAACAGTACACCGGGTATTTTTTTAATTGCTTTTAAAATCATTTTTTTATCTCCTCCATAAGAAATAATTTTTATTTAATACCATAAATCAACATTCTGTATCTTTAATCTTCTTTTTTCACCCCCATTACCAATTTGCCTATAAGCCTGGAATACTAAATCTTCTTTCCATCAGGTCTAACAGTTTGGATAACACCAAAACCAGAACAAGATAGATTAAGGCAACCACGATAAAAACTTCAAAAGTTCTGAAATTGCGTGAGGCAATTAACCTTCCCTGAGACATTATTTCTGGTGCCTGAATCATATAAGCCATAGAAGAATATTTTAATAAATAGATGAGTTCATTTGACCAGGAAGGGATTACCAGGCGAAACATCTGTGGTAAAACAATGTAGCGAATAGCCTGACCTTGTCTCATTCCCAAAGAATAGGCAGCGATTAACTGTTCTTCTTTTACCGACTGGATTGCCCCTCTGAAGTATTCTGCCTGATAAGCAGCGCTATTTATTCCCATTCCAATCAAAGCTGCCTTAAAAGGAGAGAGCATGATACCTATTGAGGGGAGTCCGAAATAGAGGATAAAAAGCTGAGTAAGCAAAGGGGTACCGCGAATAATTTCCACAAAAAAAGTGCAGATAGTATAAATTGATTTATTGCCGTAAACCCGACCCAGGGCAACCGGGATTCCCATCAGGATACCTATGGTAATAGCGATTAAGGTCAACTCTATGGTTATGGCAGTGCCTTCTAATAATTTTGGTAAGATATTCCAGGTTAATTCCAGAAAACTCATTTGGGTCTCCCTCCATAAAGTTCAGTAATCTTGTGCAAAAATTCCTGAGTCCTGGGATTCCGGGAATGATGAAACATCGTTTCGGGGTCACCCTCTTCTACAATGATACCATTTTCCATAAAAATAATGTCATTAGCCACTGCCCGGGCAAATCCCATTTCATGGGAAACAACCACCATAGTCATCCCACTTTCAGCCAGCTTTACCATGACATTGAGAACCTCTCCAATTAATTCAGGATCAAGTGCCGAGGTCGGTTCATCAAATAAGATTAATTTGGGGTCCATTGCCAGGGCACGGGCAATAGAAACGCGTTGTTGTTGACCGCCTGAAAGTTGAGCGGGATAGGAGTTTAGTTTGTCTGCCAGCCCCACCAGATTTAGTTTTTCAATACTGATAGCAGTTGCTCTGTCTTTAGGAATTTTTTTCACCACTGTTAATCCCAGGCGGACATTATCCAAAACGGTTAGGTGAGTAAAAAGATTGAAGTGCTGAAAGACCATACCAATAGAGGAGCGAACCAAATTAATATCGGTTTTGGGATCGGTTATTTCAATCTCTTCTAACCATATACGGCCTTTGTCAGGAGGGGTAATTAGATTAATGCAGGTGAGTAAAGTACTTTTCCCGGTTCCCGAAGTTCCGATAATAACAGTAGTTTCCCCCTGTCTTACCTGAAAAGAAATACCGTTTAAGACGGTTAACTCACCATAACTTTTGTATAAATTTTCAACTTTTAGTATAACTTCAGGCATTTTTAAATCCTTTCCAAAACTGATTGTTCTCTTCTTTGTTTAAATTCATAGCCAGGGATTTTATATTTTTCCTCCAGGTGTTTTAGAACCTGATTACCGGCAAAGACCAGAATAAAATATATTAGAGCACAGACTGTATAGACCAGCAGGGCATTACCAAAGGTACGGGCAACAATGTATCTCCCCTGTCTTAATAACTCTGTAACCCCAACCGCATAAGCTAAGGAGCTGTCTTTTAAGACAACAGCATATTCATTCGCCCAGGATGGAATGGAAAGCCTTAAAGCCTGGGGCAATATGACAAACCTGATTGACTGCAGTGTATTCATCCCCAGTGAACGAGCTGCTTTCATCTGGTCTTCCCCAATGGATAGTATTGCTCCCCGAAATATTTGTGCCTGATAAGCAGCAGAACGAAATCCCATAGCCAGTACAGCAGCTATAAAAGCGCTTATATTGATATGGAAAAATGAAGAACCAAAATAAAATAAGAATAGAAGAACAAGTTCGGGAACTGCTCTGAAAAATCGTTCAAAAGGCAATATTATTAATATTTTTACGTAAGAAGGGCCATAAACACGTCCTAAAGCCAGGATAATTCCCAGAATAAAACCCAATGCCAGAAAATAGAAAGTAAGATTGAGAGTAACCAACGTTCCTGATAACAGAGATGGTAATCCCTGCCAGATTATTGATAATTGGTCCATACTGCAATATGCTCCAATGCTTTGTAGCATTCAAATTATTTTAAATAGATAAGATGAATACAAATAAAAAATCTCGCAACCTCTTTTAATATTTAATCAAAGAGGGGCGAGATAATATCCCGTGGTGCCACCCTGATTGGAAAAATAAATATTTTATTTTTCCCACTCATTACAGTTTTTTAAAGGAAACAAGCCTGTTTTTTAACCGGATTCTCTTGGGTAATAAGCCAAACAAGGTAATCGCACCTCTTATACCTTTCTCTGGATTTTTGACCTATCTTATCTTCCCGGTGGTTCTAAAATCTTATCTATTTTAATCACATAATAACACATCATGCTAAAGAAAAAAACATTTTTTATCCAGAAGATATCTATCCAGGAAAAGAAGTTGAGAAGAAATAGGATATTAGAAATTTTCAATAAGTTCTTTCAATATACCAATATGCTTTTCTGCTTCAATCTCTCCCTGCTTTATAATGGCCCTTCTCTCTTTCTTCCCCATTAGAAAAGATACTTCACCCTGATATTTTGGTTTAAGGATTAAATCAGCTCCAATTAAAGATATGTCAGTTAAATCATTTATCATAATATCTATGCTTCTTTCGGCGATTGAGATAATATTATCGGGACCTTTCTTTTCTCCGATAATATTCTGTAAACTGACCGCTATAACGATATCAGCGCCCATCTGTCTTACTACATCAACCGGGACCGGGTCCTTCAAACCCCCATCAACCAGGATCATTTCACCGTGTTCAAAGGGAAAAAATATACCGGGAATGGAAATGGAGGCTGCAACAGCATTAGAGACCTTGCCGCTGTCCATTATAATTTTTTCTCCGGTTATTAAATCTGTAGCTACCGTTTTGAAGGGTATCTTCAGGTCATATTCAAAATGTGCCCAATTGGAAACCTGATCCAGCTTATCTCTTACTGCAACAGTTGAGATTAATCCTCTAGGCCAACCGGGGTTGGTAATCATTTTGGGAAGGTTTATAGATAATCCCAGTATTTTTTTATTCTGATACTCCTCTAATTCGAAGGTAACATTTTTAAAAGATATATATTTAGTAAAATTTTCTTCTAAAAGATACTTCTCTATATCTTTTGCCTCAAAACCGAGAGCATAGAGAGCCCCAACCAGACTTCCAATACTGGTTCCAGCCAGATAATCAATTTTAATACCCTCTCTCTCCAATACCTTTAATACACCGATGTGAGCAAAGCCACGAGCTGAACCGCCTCCCAAAGCCAGACCAATTTTGGGCTCATACTGAGCAGAAGAAAAAACAATTGAGGAAGCACAAAAAACAATTATTAAAGAAAAAATAATAAACAATCTATTTCTTATATTTCTGTTCATATCAAATATTATAAAGTATTAACAAAAGCAGTGCAAACTTTCCTCCTTTTGAGTTATAAATAAGCCATCTTCTTTAGACAATTTCAGTCTAATGTGTTAGAATTTTTGTAATTCAATTACCTATTCCCATTACTAATTACTATTTATCTTTAGGGTATAATGGAATACTATATAGAAGAATAAAAGAGAGATATACTGGTTTATGGTTTATAGCTTATAGTTTATAGTTCATAAATATCAAGACATAGTAAACTCTCTTAATGATAAACTGAGATTGCTGGGAGCCAAAACTAATAATTTTCTCATTAAAGAATACTTAATCTAAATATAATATCATCATTTAAAGAGTATATATAAATATATAAGAATATCTAAATAAAAAATTATAATAAAACCCAAATACTAAATACTATATGCTAAATACTTGTACAATACCAAATACTATAGCTAATATTTACTGAGGAGTGTAATTATGGATGAAACAAAATTTGTAAAGGAAATCGCATCAAAAGAAGAAGCTTTTTCACAGTGGTATATCGATGTGGTAAAAAAAGCAGATTTAGCAGACTATACCCCGGTAAAAGGATGTATGGTTATCAAACCTTACGGATATGCCTTGTGGGAAAATATGCAGCAATGTCTGGACCGAAGAATCAAGGCAACCGGCCATAAGAATGCTTATTTCCCCCTCTTCATACCAGAGAGTCTATTAAAAAAAGAGGCTGAACATGTAGAAGGATTTGCCCCTGAAGTAGCCTGGGTAACCCATGGGGGAAATCAAAAGTTGGAAGAAAGGCTGGCGGTAAGGCCCACTTCAGAAGCTATTATCGGCAGTCTCTATTCTAAATGGATTCGCTCCTGGCGTGATTTGCCTGTTTTAATTAACCAGTGGGCAAATATTGTACGCTGGGAAAAAGTAACACGCCCCTTTTTAAGAACCACTGAATTCTTATGGCAGGAAGGCCATACTGCCCATAAGAATCAGGAAGAGGCAGAGGAGGAGACCTTAAAAATATTAACGGTTTATAAAGATTATATAGAACAGGACCTCGCTATACCGGTAATCATCGGGAGAAAAAGTAATAATGAAAAATTTGCCGGTGCGATGCATACCTATACCTTGGAAGCCTTAATGGGTGATGGTAAAATTTTACAGGCGGGTACCTCTCATAATCTTGGTCAGAATTTTGCCAAAGCTTTTGATATTCGTTTTCTGGATGAGAACCAGCAGGAACAGTTTGCCTGGACTACCTCCTGGGGAACTTCCACCAGACTGGTTGGCGGAATAATTATGGTTCATGGTGATGAAAGGGGATTAAAATTACCTCCTAAAGTTGCTTCAGTGCAAATGGTTATTGTTCCTATCTTTTTTGATACCTCAAAACAAGAAGTAATGGAGAAAGCCAGAGAATACAAATCCTTACTGGAAAAAAAGTTCAAGGTGGAGCTCGATGACCGGGATAGTTATACTCCGGGGTGGAAGTTCAACGAGTGGGAAATGAAGGGAGTTCCGGTTCGATTGGAAATTGGACCCCGTGATCTTGCTCAGAATCAGGTGGTTGCAGTCAGAAGAGATAAAGGGAATAAAGTAATAATATCTGAGAAAGAAGTTGAATCAACTCTGGAAAAGTGGATGGCTGATATTCAAAACAACTTATTTCTTCAAGCCAGGTCACGATTGGAAGAAAATATCAGGTTTACCGACAATTATGAAAGTTTTAAAGAGATAATGGAAGAAAAACGCGGGTTTATAAAAGCTTTTTGGTGTGGTAATGAAAAATGTGAAGACCAGATTAAAAAAGACAGCAAAGCAACTATTCGCTGTATTCCACTTGAAGAGCATAAGGAAAAGGGGAAATGTATTTTCTGTGGTGAAGAGTCTTCCTCTCTGGTTTATTTTGGCAGAGCTTATTGATTTATGCCAGGGTTGGGACAGGCAAAAATAGAGGTTCTGTTTTTTTATTTTTGAAATAAGAAAAAAATTTAATAAGGGAAGGAGGGTATTAAGATGGAAAAGGTGTTAATCGGACATATAGTTGATTATTTTGCCAAAATCGGTGTTGCGGCTATTGAAATTGATTCCGGGGAAATAAGGGTAGGAGATACCGTGTACTTTAGTGGGCATACAACCGACTTTGAACAGGAAATTGATTCAATGCAGATTGACAGAAACTCTATTAATTCTGCTCAAGCCGGAGACTGTATTGGTATTAAAGTAAGGGAGAGAGTAAGAGAAGGAGATGAAGTATACAAGATAATCTCTTAACACCTGTCTTTGTAAATTCAGTTTAGGAAAATAATAATGGTTAACTCTAATATCTGCAATGATGAGTTGTTTATGCCTGGAGATTGGCTACCGGTAATTCAAAAGATACAGAAACATGAAGGAACGGTAATAGTTTTAGGAAAAACAGATTCCGGGAAAACCAGTTTTATTAAACTATTAACCTGTTTTCTAGTAAGAAGAAATCGTAAAATTGGAATAATTGATTCAGATATCGGGCAATCAACTCTTGGCCCTCCTGCTACCATCGGACTGAGTATTGCTGATAAAAATAGATTAAAAGATGGTATAATCCCTGTAGATTATATATACTTCATTGGTGCCATATCTCCTGAGCAATGTATCGATAGATTTCTGGACAGGATTTACAGACTTTACACTATTGCTGAAAAGGAAAAAATTGATGTCCTGTTAATTGATACCACAGGTTTGGTAATGGGGAGGGTCGGACAATACTTAAAAGGAAATTTAATCAGGAAAATTCACCCCAGCGCCCTGGTGGCGTTACAATTTGACAGGGAGTTAGAACCAATCTTATCCGAATTTGTCTCTCAATCTCTCATCCATACTTATCGTATTACACCATATCCCAATATTGTTGAAAGAAACTGGAGGGACAGAAAGTCAAGGAGGGAAAAACAGTTTAACCTCTATTTTAAGGGTTTACAAGTTAAAGAGATTGATTTTTCAACTATGGTAATGAAGGATTTTAACTTTGGTCTCAGTTTTTGTTCAGATAATAATATAGCTGAATCAATCGGGCAAATCTTTAAACTGGAAATAATATTTTTAGAAGTAATTGGAAGCAGAGCCATTCTAATTTTACCGGATCCACAAAATATCCCCGATAAAGCCACTTTTATTAAAATTAAGAGGTATCTTCAGGTAGAACAGGTTGTCTTGATTTTTCCTCATTGGTTTCAAAATATACTGGCTTCCCTTAATAATGCAGAGGGACTCAGTATCGGTTTAGGAATAGTAAAAAGGATTGATGTAGCGGAGAAAAGGAATACTTTTTTGGTACCCGCCTCTCTTTCGCTGGGAAACATTGCTCAAATAGAACTAGGAAAGGTGAGAATCAAACCTGATGGTACAGAATTGCCTTATAGGGAACCACTAAAATATTAGTTCATTACAAAATGCAGAAAGAGAAGATTATGGACAAAAAAGAACGGGAAGGGGTTATACTGGTAATTATATGTGCTTTAATTCATGGCACCCATCCCATATTGGGTAAGTATGGTGTTTCATTGGTGTCCCCGCTTTTTTTTGCCAGTTTAACCAACCTTATTGCTGCAGCAGGTTTAATTTTTGTCATCTTATTTAAAAAAGAACCACTGGTTAAGTTAATTAATAAAAGGTATTTTCTTTTATTAATTTTGATTGGATTTTTTGGAACAACTCTGTCCAACATTCTGTTTTTTTATGGTGTCAGGTTAACCAGCGGCATTAACTCCGCTATTTTATTACAGGTAGAACCCATTTATGCCCTGGTAATAGGGTATCTCCTTCTTAAAGAAAGAATAACCATAAGACAGATTTTTTCCACTTTACTTATCCTTTTTGGCACCCTGCTGGTTATTTATCAGGGAACTTCCCGCTTAAATTGGGGTGATATTTTGATTCTGCTAACCCCTCTCTGCTACCAGACCGGTCATTATTTTAGCAAGCGATTACTGAATAAAACTGAGCTAAACCCTCTTTTTCTTGCCGCAGGAAGGACTTTTTATGGCGGAACCATCTTGTTTTTTCTCTATCAGTGTATTGATGCGAATGAGTTTAATACACTGACTCATCCAGATATTCTTGGCATTTTTATCTTTTTTGGCATCGTGGTATATGCATTAAGTTATATAACCTTTTATGGAGCTATAAAACGAATTAATCTTTCCAAAGCCAGTGCTATAATTTCAATTTATCCTGCGATATCTATAATCCTGGCTCGCTTTATCTTAAAAGAAGTGCCTGATTTTTATCAACTGAGTGGATTTTTCATCATAATGGTGGGCATCTTCTATCTATCGAATTTGAAGAGTGAATTGCGGGAACAGGAATGATTTATTCTTAAATACTCTTACTCAAGAATGCTCCTAATTCTTAATCTAATACATTACTATGCAAAAATATAATTCCCCGTAACAAATGTATTGAATATGTTAGAAGGATAAATAGATAAAAAAATAGGAGAAAAATTTGCCTTTCATTACTATGATGATAGAATAACAAAGAAAGGGAGACGTTGTATATTTATTAGAAAATTTAGGGATAAAAATAAAATTATAAAATAAAAATACATAAATAATAAAACTATGGAAAACACACTAAATAATTCTCCTGAGAGCAAAAAAAATACTGCCAGAGACTATAATCTTATAAGAATATTGATTGCACTTTTTCTCCCCTATTTGGCCTTAAGTGTAGCACAGAACGGTTTTTTGGGATTACTTCCTTTTATTCGTGATGAGTTTGACCTTTCACGTGTTCAAGTTGGATATTATTCCACTTTCTTTTTTATCAGTGCATCATTTCTTTCTGTATTCAGCGGTAATATTGTAGATTCTTTTGGACCAAAAAAGAGTATACTTTTAGGAATTGGAAGTCTGGGGATTTTACTATCACTCCAGGGACTTTCTTCTCTCTATAGTGTTATTTTAATATTATCCTTTTTGTCCGGATTAGGGTTCAGCATTATTACACCATCTGCCACAAAGGCAGTTATGCTTGCCACTCCTCGGGAAAAGAGAGCTTTTTCAATGGGATTTACCCAGTCAGGGTTTGGCATGGGGGGGATCCTGGGAGCAAGCATTCTGCCTTTTTTAGGGGAAAAAATGGGCTGGAGAGCTGCTGTTCAGATTGCTGCAGGGGCCGTTCTGTTAACTGGCTTATGGGTGTACAAACTATATCATGATAATGAAAATGATAAAAACACAATTCATAAGCCTGAAGATAAAAAAAGTAAAAAAGATACCTTTCGAGAGCATCTCTCTTTCATCATAGCAGATAAGCTTTTATTCAGGATTTGCTTTTCGGGAATGTTGTTTGGCATTTCAGAAGGAGCTCTACTTGCCCATTTTGTGGTATTTTTAACTGATGATCTAATGATAAGTAAGGTAGCTGCTGGTTTGAACTTTGCAGCTCTTCATCTTGGAGGAATGGCCGGGCTTTTAGGGTGGGGATTCTTCTCTGACCGATTTTTTAGAATAGACCGGCGTTTCGGTATTTTCCTGATTGGATTATCTTCAGGATTTATATATTTATTTTTCGGTCTTTTTGTATGCCGCCCTTTTTTAAATCAGATTTTAGTTTTTTTCCTTTCTTTCCTGTTTGGTTTTTTAGTATTAGGATGGACTGGGGCGTATCTGACCACTGTGGGAGAAGTTGCCGGAGAGAGGCATTCTGGTACTGCTACTGGGTTAGCTCTATTGTTTGTCAGGGGTGCCATGATTGTATCTCCGCCAATTTTTGGGCTGATTGCCGATATAAATGGTTCTTATAGATATAGCTGGTTAATATATAGTTTTGTTATTATCGGTATGTCTTTTCTTTTTTTACCACTGAAAAAACAGCCAGTTGTTCTTACCTAAAGGTTATTCTGATATTGCTGATAATCGAAATCTCTTTTCTAAAATAATAAAAAGACTTTCTACTGCAAGAGCCAGCAGAGAAACCGGGATTGCTCCTTTCAGAATCATGATGGTATCATCACCTCTAATTCCATTTACTATCAGTGTGCCAAATCCGCTCAGTCCCACAGTCGCACCTATGGTTGCCACACTGATATTGAGTATCAAGGATATTCTAATTCCTGCTAAAATTGCCGGAAGGGCAAGTGGTAACTCAACTCTGGTGATAATCTGAAATCTATTCATTCCCATTGCCCGAGCAGATTCTCTTATCTCCTCAGGTATAGTATTAAATCCCTCAATGGTATTTCTCAATACCGGTAAGAACCCATATACAAATAGAGCAAAGAGGGCCGGTTTGAAGCCATATCCTAAGAAAGGAACCAAAAGGGCAAGTATGGCAACTGTGGGAATGGTCTGTCCGAAGGTGGCCAGCCCTAATAAGAATTCTTCAAAATCACTCATGAAGGGGAACCGGGTTAAGATAGCGATGGTAAGTGCAATAATGATTGATAGAGAACTGGAAATGATTACAATAAAGATATGTTGTTTAGCAATTTCGACTAAACTTACTCTGGCTAGAAAAAAACTTTTTGGTTTTACAAGAAGGACAAGAACATTCTCAATGATATCAAATCTTAAAATACTGATAAGAAAGAAGGCAAAAAGTAGGGCAGTAACAATAAAAAATGGTTGTTTTATTTTTTTCATTTTCTTGTATCTCTAAAAACATTCTTTAGAATATCTTCAAAGGTTATAGAGCCGACAATCTTCTCTTGCTCATCTATGACTTCTAAAGAATCAATTCCCTTAGAAATCATTAAAGAGAGCGCACTGGAAAGGGTATTTTCCTTTTTAACCTGAAAACCATGTATATAGCCTTTACTCTTAATCTTTTCTTGCACCAGTATATCCTGTACCATAAACCTGGTTAAAAGCTTCAGGGTATATTCACTTCCCAAAAATTCTTTTACATAATCTTCTTTATCGTCTGTAACAAAATCCCATGGACTTCCCAGAGAGGCCAATTGACCTGGTTTCATCACTGCTATATTATCAGCCAGTCTGATAGCCTCTTCCACATCATGTGTCACAAATAGAACAGTTTTTTTGAGTTCTCTTTGAATTCTGTAAAATTCTTTTTGTAATCTCTCTCTATTCAGAGGATCTACTGAACCAAAGGGCTCATCCATGAGCAATATAGGAGGGTCTGCTGCCAGTGCCCTTGCCACACCAACCCTCTGTCCCTCTCCTCCAGATAGTTCGAAAGGGTATTTCTTCTTATAATTTCTATTTAATCCTACCAGGTCCAGAAGATAATCAACCCGCCGGTCGATATCATTTTTTGTCCATTTGAGCAGCCGTGGAACGATAACAATATTTTCATAGACATTATAATGGGGGAAAAGCCCAATACTTTGAATAACATAACCTATACCTCTCCTGAGATTGATAAGATTGAACTCATTTATATTCTTATTATTTATATATATCTCCCCTGAGGTAGGTTCAATGAGGTGATTGATAAGTTTTATTACGGTTGATTTTCCGCAGCCAGATGGACCCAGCAGTACCTGTAGAATTCCTTCAGGAATTTGTAAACTAAAATTCTTCAAAGCAGTGATATCATTATACTTTTTGGTTACATTCTTAAGCTCTATCATTCTGCTAACCCCAAATACCTCTTCTTATAATAAAAGATAAGAAATGAAATTACTGAATCCATAAGAAAAGCCATGGCAATGAGAGGGATAACACCCAACAATATCAAGTCCGGAGCAGCCTGGGCTAAACCCAGGAAGATAATACTGCCCAACCCTCCACCCCCGATAAGCCCGGCTAAAATAGTATTGCCAATAGACTGAGTTATCGCTATTCTGATACCCCCCAGGATAATTGGCAGGGATAGGGGGAGCTGTATCTTCCAGAAAATTGTATTATTCTTCATGCCTAAACCGGCTGCTGTTTCCAGCAGTTCATAGTCAATCATTTTTAATCCGGCAATGGTGTTATGGACTACAGGAAAAAGAGCATATATGACCAGAACAATAAAAGCGGGAGTAAATCCCACCCCGCTTATGCCCATATCTTTTAAAAATTTGTTCTGCTGACTGAGTAGTGAAAGAGGTACCATGATTATGCCCAACAATGATAGGGTAGGGATGGTCTGCCCCAGATTAATTAGAAAAAGAATTGTACTCTTCATTTTTCTCTCTTTATAAATAAGTACACCTATGGGAATACCTATAATTAAACCTGCTATAACAGAAAATAGTGATAGAGAAAAATGTCGTCTAATCTGCCTGAAAAAAGTGTTACTTCTATTGAAAAATTCTTTCATGATAGAAAGATTATTTAGATGACCGCTGAGCAGAAAAACAAAAACCATCAAAAAAAGTATGGTATAAAAAACCCTTCTGTATAATATACACTTTTTGTCACCCTTGAAGCATCCACTCATTACCATCTCCATACCCAAAAAAATGGCCCAGAACCCTATTCCTAAAGATATTCTACCATTTGGAATTATATTAAAGGTTTCTTTTTCTATGGCTATTCCAAATAGATATAAGACTAATCCCATTATAAGAAGTGAGGTTACAGTAATGATTAGTTTATGCCCTTTATGGTTGGTAATGATTAGGAAGATAATTAGTATAGAGAGAAATATCAGTAAGAAACAACCACTGCCAAAAAGTTCCCTGGCACCAATATTGGTTCCACTGAGTACTCTGTTGGGTCTATATTCTGCAAAACTCAGTAAAAGAAAAGAAAGAATTAGAATAAATGCTCCCAGAATAGAGATTTTCTTTCCGGAATCAGGCATATGAAACCCTTTACCCTTTACTTGATTAACAATTCATTCTCCTCAAGATATTCCCGGGCAACCGCCTCTGCTGCCATACCATCATAGGCTACCTTTGAATTTAGCTGTCTCAGGTTATTTTCATTTAGGCTCTGGAATAATCTATTTAACGGTTTTTCAATTTCCGGATATTTTTCATATAAGGCTCCCTGTAGAACAGGGGCAGGCAGGTAGACCGGGGGAATGCTTTTAGGGTCATCCAATACCACAAGGTCCATCTTGTCTAAGGCACCATCTGTGCCATATACCAGGGATACATTAACACCATTGGTCATTTCCACCAGAGCTTTGAGCATTTCTGCCGTATTTCCAGAGGCGAGTGCAATAATCTGATCTGCACTGAGATGAAACCCGTATGCCTCTTCAAACCCTCTCAAACCTTTTATATTTTCTGCAAAAGAAACTGAACAGATAAGTTTTACTTCCCCTCCTTCTTTAACATATCTGGCCAGGTCTTCCATGTCTTTGATATTATGGGCTTCAGAAAATTCTCTTCTTACTGCCAGTGCTTCGGTATTATTCGCCTGGGCAGGTTCTAACCAGATGATATTATTTTCTTCTTCATCTAACTTTTTGGTGAGTAGATATCCCTCTCTGGCATCTGACCATATGTCAGTATCAATGTCTTCAACATCATGGTAATACTGACCGGAACCGGTATAATCGAGCACTAAATTGACTTCGCCTGCCAGCAGTGCCTTTCTTAATATATCTGGTGTTCCAAATTCTGTTTTATCAATGACTTCATAGCCTTCCTGCTCCAATAACATTACCATCATCTTTCCCAGAACGGCACCTTCGCTGTCAATAAAAGTACCAATAGTTACCGGTCCTTTTTTAGCCTCCTCCTTACCCTGTTCATTATTACAGGCTACTAAATTTAAAGATATAAAAAGTATGGTCAGAAAAATAAAAAACCTTTTCATAAATAAACCCCCTTTGTTCTTTTAAAAAGAGTATAACAAAAAATGTCTTATAATGAAAGCAAGGGCTTGAATAAAGGTTCACAAAAATATATAGAAGTTTAGAAAAGATACTGTAGGGTATGAATAATGGTATAATATAAGACGTGTTCACAACCTATATTAGTTTGTCTGATATGGTATTAATCAGTATTTCAGTAAGGAGGATTTAAAAATGAATAATGAATTTGAAAATTTTGATGCAATAATTGTTGGTTCAGGTCAGGGGGGAACCCCACTGGCTATGGAACTGGCCAGATCTAGTTGGAAGGTTGCACTGGTAGAGCGCTGGCATGTAGGCGGTTCCTGTATTAATATTGCCTGTACCCCTACCAAAACTATGATTGCCTCAGCCAGAGTTGCTCACCTGGTGAGCAGGGCTGGGGAGTTTGGCATTAACTCTAATATAGAATTGGTTGATTTGTTAAAAATTGTAGAACGCAAGAAGGAAGTAGTAGAGAGCTTCAGAAATGGGCTTAAAAAGCAATTGTTATCTACAAAAGGACTAACCTTGATGGAAGGCGAAGCACGTTTTATCGGTAAAAAACTTTTAGAAGTAAGTATGAAAAATGGAGAAAAATCCTCAATTAAGTCCGATTTAATAGTAATTAATACCGGTGCCAGTCCTTCTGTACCCCCAATAAAGGGTTTGGAAACAACAAAATATTATAATTCAACATCGATAATGGAAATAAAAGAATTACCCCGGCATCTCTTGGTAATAGGTGGAGGGTATATTGGTCTGGAATTTGGGCAGATGTTTAGAAGATTGGGCAGTAAAGTGACCATCATACAATTGGATGGACAACTGCTTCCCAATGAGGATTCAGATATAGCCGAAGAAGTAACATCTATCCTGAAGGGGGAAGGGATTGAAATATTACTTAGTGCCAAAACAGAGCAGGTCCAAACATCCCAAAATGGAGAGATTGTATTAACCTTCATCAAAGATAAGAAAGAGCAGACTGTTGAGGGCAGCCATCTATTGGTTGCCACAGGAAGGGTTCCCAATAGTTCTAATTTAAACCTTGAAACTACCGGAATCAAAACAGAACAACGTGGTTTTATTCCGGTCAATAATCGTTTGGAGACGGAAGTTCCGGGTATATTTGCCATAGGAGATGTTAATGGAGAACCGCAGTTTACTCACATCTCTTATGATGACTACAGGATTATAAGTAAAAATATTTTACAAAATGGTAATGCCACTACCTCGGGAAGACAATTGCCCTATGTAGTTTTTATAGACCCACAGCTGGGCCGTATTGGTATGACCGAAAAAGCGGCAAGAGAGGGCGGATATGATTATAAAGTGTTCAAAATACCTATGAGCTGGGTGGCCCGTGCTATTGAAACAGGAGAAACAGCGGGTATAATGAAGGCAATTGTCAATTCCAAAAACAATCAAATTCTTGGTGCAGCGATTTTAGGTCTGGAAGGTGGTGAGGTAATGGCTATTTTACAGGTTGCTATGCTTGCCGGATTACCATATACCGTACTCCGTGATGCTATATTTTCACATCCCAGTATTTCTGAGGCATTAAATATTCTATTTGAAGAATCGACAGATTAAAGATGGGGATAGGAAGGGTGGTAAAACTCATTTTATTGGGTGTTATCTTTAAGAAAGAAGACAATATTTAAAGAAGAGGTTAGCGATATGGAAAAGACCGGTTATGCTATTTTAATTATTGCCGCTATAGCCTGGATAATAGCCTGGATGGTGGGAATGTTTCAGAATACCTGGCTGGGGATTATCGGATTGGCAACAATGGTAGGCCTGGGATTACTTTTTATTAAAGCATTGAGTGATCGGGTGAAAAGTTCCAAAAATGATCATTATTCCAGAGATGTTGAGAAATAAGGGGATAAAAATATAGATGTTATTAACTACTCAGAATCAATTTTCCGAATATGAAATAATTCAGACCCTTGGACTGGTTAAAGGAAATACAGTTCGCGCACGCCATCTTGGCAAAGATATGATGGCTACCTTTCGCAATATGGTAGGAGGTGAAATTGAAGAATATACCAAATTGCTTGCCGAATCTCGGGACCAGGCAACAGACCGTATGATTATGAATGCTAAAATGCTGGGAGCAGATGGTATAGTAGGTATTCGATTCACTACTTCCTCTATTATGCAGGCAGCATCGGAGATTTTGGTTTATGGAACTGCTGTAAAATTTAAGAAAAAATAAGCTGCCACAACCGCTATCTGTAACGACATTAGCTGAAGAAGAACGACTGGATTAGTTATAATTTGCTCAATATTTTTGTACATCTGTCTTAATATTGTCAAAAATCTCTCCAAAAGACTGACCATGAGCAGAGAATAAACAGATGAAAGTATTGACCGGTTATTTTTAAGATCCATCAAAACCTTCCAATCTAAAGGTTTTATAGGTATTTAACATATCTTTTTGCTCCTTTTTAATTTAAAAAAATTTAAATATTATAGAAAAAAACTGATTTATATGAGAGAATAATGAATGTATTTTTTATACAATTATTATTAGTCCTCTAATCTAATTTTTTTCTTCAGGAGAAATTTGCATTGCTCAAATTATTAAAGAACCTGAAACCTTACTGGTTATCGATTATTGGAGTTATTCTTTTTGTTTTTTTACAGGCAATTTCTGAGTTATTTCTGCCCACCCTTATGTCCAATGTAGTGGATATAGGAGTGGTTAATGGAGGTATAAATTATATTTTGAAAATTGGTGGTATGATGCTCTTCATTGCCTTTATAGCAATGGCAGCCTCTATCACCGGAAGCTATCTCTCTTCACGGTTGTCTATTGGTTTTGCCAGGGATCTCAGGACTATGGTTTTTACAAAGGTAGAGAGTTTTTCTTTAGAAGATTTTAATGAAAAGGGGACCGATTCTTTAATAGTCAGAACCACCAATGATATAACCCAGATTCAACAATTAACTGTTACTCTATTCAGAATGTTTCTCAGAGCCCCCATGCTTTTTATAGGCGGCATCATCATGGCTTTCTCGAAAAATGCCCAACTGGCTTTTCTTTTAATGAGTATATTGCCCATCCTATCTATCATAATCTATTTTGTGGCAAAGAAGAGTATGTCTCTATTTCAAGCAATGCAAATCAAGGTAGATAAGCTTAACTCGGTATTGCGGGAATATTTAGATGGTATCAGGGTAATAAGGGCTTTTAACAGGGAGGATTATGAAAAAGAACGCTTTGATAAAAGCAATTTCGATTTAACAGGGACTGCCAGAAAAGTTAATACACTTATGGCTTTGTTGATGCCTGTGATGATACTGGTTCTCAATCTGACAATTGTAGCAATCTTCTGGTTAGGAAGTATAAGAATCGGAAGTGATATTATGCAGGTGGGAGACCTGATGGCTTTTGTGCAATATGCCTCCCAGATAATGTTTTCTTTAATTATGTTTTCTATGATGTTTGTAATGTTCCCCAGGGCTTCAGTTTCCGCCATGAGAATTAATGAAGTTTTAAATGTTGAACCAAAAATTAATGACCCGGTAATACCGTTAATACCGGAACAAACTCTATTAGAAGATGGAAGTGAAAAAATTAGTAGAAATATTGCCTTACAGGAAACCAGAGCAGAAAAAAATGGGAAAGGGCATCTGAAATTTGATAAGGTATCTTTCTGTTATCAGAATGCTAAAGAATATGCCGTTTGCGATATTTCTTTTCAAGCCAGACCGGGAGAAATCACTGCTATTATAGGAAGTACCGGCTCTGGTAAGTCGACTCTGATTAATCTTATCCCCAGATTTTACGATGTGACCAGGGGTAGTATCTTAATTAATAACATAGATATCAGGGATATCTCACAGGAAAGCTTGCACGAGATGATAGGACTTGTTCCTCAGAAGCCCACTCTTTTTACTGGAACCGTAGCTGAAAATATCAGCTTTGGTAACAATAGTAATCAGCTATCTCGTGAGGAGATAAAAAGAGTGGCAGAAGTTGCCCAGGCTGCCAGATTTATTGAACGGATGCCAGATGGTTATGATTCTTTCATTGCCCAGGGTGGAAGGAATTTGTCAGGAGGAGAAAAACAACGGTTGTCCATAGCCAGAGCTTTGGCCAGACACCCGGATATTTACATCTTCGATGACAGCTTCTCAGCGCTCGATTTTAAGACAGAATCGAGACTAAGAGAAGCGTTGAAGTATGAGATTAAAGACACAATTGTATTAATAATAGCGCAGAGGGTAACTACAGTGATGGGGGCAGAACAGATTATTGTTTTGGATAAAGGCAGAATAGTCGGTATTGGCCCACACCATACCCTGATTCAAACCAGTGAGGTTTATAGAGAGATTGTCAGTTCACAACTTTCAGAAGAGGCTTTATATGAGTGAAAAAGAAGCAAGACCTGCACCGTTAACAAGAGGGTTTGGCCGGGGCCCTGGAAGTCATCGCGGTTTGACAATGCCAGTAGAAAAACCCAAAGATTTTAAAGGTTCCTTATGGCGGTTAATTGGTTACCTGAAACCATACTGGTCTAAGATTGTGTTTGCAGTGGTAGCTTCCATCGCCAGCTCTATATTTGTGATTATAAGTCCCAAAATTATGGGTAGAGCCACTACCAAATTATTTGAAGGATTCATGTTAAAAATAAAGCAGGTCCCGGGAGCGGCAATTGATTTTATCTATATTAAGAATATTATTTTCATGCTAATAGGGTTATATTTTCTTAATGCCATCTTTACTTATCTGCAAAACTATATTATGGTTGGAGTTACCCAGCAGGTTGTCTATGAGATGAGAAAAGACACCAGTTCAAAATTATCCCGACTGCCTTTGAGTTATTTTGATGGTAGAACGCATGGGGAAATTTTGAGTCGGGTGACCAATGATATTGACACCATAAGCAGCACGCTACAGCAGAGCATTACCCAATTTATCACTTCCATAGTTTCTTTGCTGGGCATAGTTATTATGATGCTGACCATCAGTCCGCTCTTATCTTTAGTTATCTTTTTTACCCTTCCTCTGAGTATTCTGGTTACCAGAATAGTGGCTGGAAAATCACAAAGATATTTTATCCGGCAGCAGAATCTTCTGGGGGAATTAAATGGCCATGTGGAAGAAATGTATGCCGGTCATGAGATAGTAAAAGTCTTTAATTATGAAAAAGAATCCATTGAGCGATTTAATAGACTCAACCAGCAGCTTTTCGATGCTGGCTGGAAAGCTCAATTTATTTCTGGAATTATAATGCCACTGATGATGGCTATCAGTAATCTCAGTTATGTCTTTGTAGTTATTATGGGAGCAGTTGCCGTAGCAAGAGGTACTATCACCATAGGTAATGTTCAGGCTTTTATTCAGTATTCCAGACAATTCACTCAACCCATTGTTCAAACTGCTAATATTGCCAATATTATTCAATCTACCATTGCTGCAGCCGAGCGAGTCTTTGAGGTACTCGATGAGGTCGAGCAGCTCCCCGATAAGGAAAATATCATTCTTGTTTCTAAACCGGAGGGAAATATTAGGCTGGATGGCGTCAATTTTGGCTATTTTCCCGAAAAGATAGTCTTAAAAGATATAAATCTGGAGGTAAAGAAAGGTCAAACTATCGCTATTGTAGGGCCTACTGGAGTAGGGAAGACCACTTTAGTAAATTTACTGATGCGTTTTTACGAAATTGATAGCGGGAAAATAACTCTTGATGGTATTGATATTCGTGATATGAAACGTGCTGATTTGAGAAGTTTATTTGGCATGGTTTTACAGGATACCTGGCTCTTTAAGGGCAGCATCAAGGATAATATTGCCTATGGTAAAGAAAATGCAACTGATGATGAGATAATTAGAGCAGCAGATATGGCCTATGCAGATCATTTTATCAGAACACTTCCCGAGGGGTATGACACTATTATCGATGAGGCAGCCAGCAATCTTTCCCAGGGACAAAGACAATTGTTGACCATTGCCAGGGCTATTCTGGCTAATCCGACTATATTGATACTTGATGAAGCCACCAGTAATGTTGATACCAGAACAGAGATACTCATCCAAAAGGGCATGTTAAGTCTTATGGAGGGAAAAACCAGTTTTGTGATAGCCCATCGTCTGTCCACCATCAGAGATGCAGACTTGATACTGGTGATGAGAAAAGGTCAGATTATTGAGAGAGGAACACATAAAGAATTACTGAAACAGAAAGGGTTTTATGCCGATTTATATAACAGTCAATTTATTGGGTTAAAAGGGAATTATATTAACTAAACATTTTAAACCACAGTCCGGGATAGGTGATGAATCTATCTGGTTATTCCATAGATTAAATAATTCATAACCTCTGAGAAAAAATATGAAAAAAATAACAAAATCTCTATCATTCGCAATATTTACCATAGTGATAATCCTGGCAATATGCCCCAAATCTTTTGCAAATTTAGAGGTAAGAGAATATCTGGAAGGAAAATTCCCAGCAATCTTTATAATATATCTGTCCTCTCTGGAAGATTTAGATGAGTATGAAAAAGAATTTATCGATTTACTGGAAAAAACACCGGCAGCTGAGCAAAGAATATTTGCCAGAGAAGTATATGAAGAGGGTTTTTCTTTAGAATTGTTGGAAAGATTGAAATTAAGAGAACAGCCAAAAAGAGTAGTAAAACCTTTCTTAAAAGTGGCTTATCCCGGACAGGATAAACAGACAATTCGGGGAAACCCTATTTTTGTCTTTGGCTGTACCTATCCCTCTCCAGAGGTAAAGGTCACTGTTAACGGAGTAGAGGCAGAGAGATTTGATTACCGCACAGGTAATTTCCTTACTCTGGTAGAGGTGCCGGAAGGAATGGAATTTCCTATTAAAGTTACCGCAAATATAAATGGGGAGGAAGTTTCCCTGGAAAGAACAGTGAGGTATGAGCCTTTTTGGAAAGAAATGCCTTCTACGCCACTGGCTATACATCCCATTAGTGTACAGCCCAGACAGGATCAAATACTCAGAAAGGGAGACCTATTAAAAGTAAATATTCAGGGAAGTCCCGCAGCTGAGGCAGTGTTTCGGATTGGAAATAATGAGAAAGAGATAAAGATGGAGGAAATAAAATCTTTAATTACATCTTTTTCAGGAAAAGGTATTTATCAGGGAAGTTATCTTATAAAAGATTCAGATGTACCTTCTACCGGAAAGACAGCTCCGCAGGTAATAACTATAATTTTACGCAGAGGAAGTGAACAGATAAGCAGGGAGTTACCTGGAAAGGTGACCTTTTCTTCTGGAAATCCACCCCAGGTGGTAGAGGTGGGTGGTGAGAGAACCAGGTTTTATAGAATTATTGATGATTCTCCTGTCCTTCCCGGCTCTACCCTCGGGGGAGGTAGTTGGCTTACTCAGGTAATAAATTTTGATCTTTTACCGGAGACCCGTTTTAGAATTTCAGGAAGAGCAGGAGAATACTGGCGGTTCAAATTGAGAACAGAAAATTATTTAATTCACCAGGAAAATGTACAGGAGATGCCTGTGGAGAGAATAAAAACTAATCCTACCCTTTCTGAGATAACCTTAAGAGAGGATAAAAGAGGAACGGAGATTCGTTTTCATAATTATAAACATTCGCCCTTTATCATAGAAGATGAACCCCGGCAACTGAAACTAATTTTATATGA
This sequence comes from Candidatus Atribacteria bacterium, assembly GCA_029556475.1. Lineage (GTDB taxonomy): Bacteria > Atribacterota > Phoenicimicrobiia > Phoenicimicrobiales > Stramentimicrobiaceae > Stramentimicrobium. The sequence goes on along the minus strand of JAKQEP010000126.1, from coordinate 26,289 downwards.
GGTGAAATATAGTGAAAATGTTATTATAAGAGGGGAATCCTCCTCTGTTAAGGCTATTGAGATCACTCCTTACCCTGAAGAACAATTGTCCGGTGTCATAGAAATAAGTATTAAACTGAATCATCTATTGGCTGGATTCAATTATTATTGGGACGGTTCAGATTTAGTAATAAGTTTAAGAAAGCTGCCTGATATCTTAAAAAGTAATCCTCTTCAGGATAAAATAATTGTAATTGACCCTGGACATGGAGGGGATTCCAATGGAGCAATTGGGCCGGGGGATATTCATGAGAAGACAGTAGTATTAGAAATTGGTAAATACCTGCAAAAAATTTTGACAGAGAGAGGAGCCAGGGTATTAATGACCCGTTCTCTGGATGAGAATATCAGTCTTCAAAAACGTACAGATATAGCTCTAGAACATCAAGCAGACCTTTTCATCAGTATCCATGCCAATGCTCATGCCGAAGGTGCAGATGCCCTCAATTATCATGGGCATATGACCCTTTATAACCATATTTATAATGAAAAATTGGCTGAAATAATTCTGGATAATTTAGCCAGAAAGACAGGTCTGCCCAAAACCAAAGTCTGGGAAAGATCCGACCTGGCAGTCTTAAGGCAAACCCAAGTACCGGCGGTTATGGTAGAAACTGCTTTTTTGATGCATCCTGAGGACAACTGGTACCTGCTTCAACCGGAATATCAGCAGGAACTTGCCCTGGGAATTGCAAATGGAATTACCGAGTATTTTCTTAATCTCATCTCACCTCAATATAAAGAAAATTCTATCACTACCTTAGATAGAGATAGAATTTACCAATAAAATGTTCTATAATAAAAATGTCGATAGAAGAAATCTCTTTTTGCTGGTATGGTAGAATTGAAAAAGAGTATTGAAATGAAGAAATAGCGGAAGGGAGGTATAAATAAAAAAATAATTTTTAGGAAAGGAGGAAATTCCTGGTAAAATTTAAGTCAAATTAATTGACTGAAAGTAAATTTAGGAGGTTTTTTATAATAAAATGTTTAAGAATAGGATATTTAAAAGATTAACAATACTACTTTTGATAATGCTAATTATTTTTAGTGCAACATTTTTTATTTGTGCCGCAGAAAAGAAAATAGTTGTGTTATCCTTCAATGATTTTCATGGCAGCCTTGCTCCTTCCGGTAAAAATGTGGGAGCAGCAAAATTTGCCTTTGCCTTAAAAGAGGAAAGGGCTAAAAACCCGGAAGGAACAATTATAGTCTCTGCTGGCGACAATTATCAGGGAAGCGCAATGTCCAACTTGCTCTATGGTGAACCGGTTTCTGCTGTGTTAAAGGAGATTGGAGTTGAACTCTCTGCTGTTGGTAACCATGAATTCGACTGGGGAATTGAGAGAATAACCAAATGGGCAGAAGATGGCAATCTTACCTTTGTTTGTGCCAATGTCTATGATAAGAGGATAGATAAGCCGGTAGAATGGGCTGAACCATATGTGATTTTAGAAAGAACGGGGGTAAAAGTAGGATTTATAGGATTAGCAACTCCGGAGACTGCATACAAGACCCTTAAAGAAAATGTGGAAAATTATGAATTTAGGGATCCGGTAGCCAGTTTAGCCCAGTGGATTCCTGTAGTAAAATCAGAGGGAGCTGATATAATCATTGCCCTGACTCATCTGGGTTCCAATCAAGATAAGGATGGGAATATCAGCGGAGAGGCAGTAGATTTATGTAAGGTAGAAGGAGTAGACGCTGTTATTTCAGCACATTTCCATGCCTTTGTTAGTGGATTGGTGGATGGTGTACCGATAGTACAGGCTAATTATAATGGTCGGGCAATTGCCAGAACCGTCTTTACTTTAGACGATGATAATCGGTTAATAAGTGCTGAACCTTCTATAGATGTTCTTTATGAAAGGGCTGATACACTTCAAGATGATCCCACCACACTGGCAATATATGAGAAGTATGAAACAGACTTAGAACCAATTCTGGGAAGGGTGCTTGGTGAAACTACTGTGGAATTAGACCATGACCGTTATGCCGGACCTTCCCTTTTAGGAGAGTGGGCCTGTCAGGTGATGCAGGATAAGGTCGGTGCCCAGATTGCTATGACCAATGGTGGTGGCTTAAGAACTCCTATACCCAAAGGCAAGATTACTGCCGGCAAATTATATGAAGTGTTGCCTTTTGATAATACGCTATATGTTTTAAAAATATCCGGAGCAGACGTAAAAGCCAATATTGAACACGGGATTATGAATGAGAATGTTGGCTGGATTGCCATATCGGGAGTAAGAGTCGTTTATGATAAAGATGCTGAAGCAGGAAATCGAATTGTCAGTATGGTATTGGCAGATGGTACTGCTATTGAGATGGATAAATATTATACCGTAGTAACCAACGATTTTATGGCTACTAATGGGGATAATTATAATTTCTCCAATGCCATTGAAAAGAAAGATACCTTCCTGCCGGTTAGAGATGCCCTGATGGAAGCGGTAGAAAAAGCGGGAGTTATTTCACCGGTAAGGCAGAACTGGCTGTCAGAACTGAGCACTCCTAAAACCTATATTGTTGTCTCTGGCGATTCTATCTGGAAGATTGCCCAAAAATTTGGTACTACTATGGAAAAGATTATTGAACTGAATGAATTGCCCAACCCCCGATTAATCCTGCCTGGGCAAGAATTAGTTCTTCCCTAAAGTTATCGAGAAAATAACATGTATAAAAAGGTGGGTGGTCTAAGTTTTTTTATTGATGACTGCCCACTTTTTTATCAGTTTGTAAAATTATGATTTATTCCAGAATTAGTTAAAAATGGTTTAGATTGGGAAAAAGATTTTTTGGAAAATTTACCGAATATAAAAACAACACCATGAATAAGTTTGAGGGAAAAACGAAAAAGATATGTTATAATGTAACATACTTGTTTTTTTAAAATATAATTTAATAAAAAAAGAGATAATCAATTTGCTAAAGAGTGAAGGAAGAATTTAATGAGCTTAAAAATATTTCAAGTATTTGCGCTGGCCTGTCTGGCAGTATTTACTTTCTTTATCTCTGATTTTCGCAATAAAAAAGGGATGTTACCGCTGTTAAACAAAAAAATAGTCTCTATTGTAAAATACTCTTATTTTATACCGGTTTTTATCTATGCATATGTAATATTAAACTTGGAAGGTATTTTTCTTTACAGTTATATTGGACTTTTACTTACCTTTAGTGGTGCTTTTCTAGTTGCCAAAGCCAAGATAGATTTAGGGGCATACCATACCTGGGCCGGACATATATTGTCATCAACCAGGATTATAACTCATGGAATTTATGCCCTTATCAGACACCCTCTATATACAGGGATTGCTATATTTATATCGGGGGGAATAGTGGTTGCAATTAATAATAATCCCTTTTCCTTTTTTATATCTATAATTATTATTACTTTTTTAATCACTATGATTTTTTTCCTGGCGTTTTCAGCTACCAGGGAGAGTATCTTTTTACACAAAATATTTGGAGATATATTTATAGAGTATAAAAATCAGGTCCATGCCTTTCTACCCATCAAGAAATACTGTGTTAACAAAGATGTTTAAACTGAATGCAATGTAATTAATTATTAAAATCTCTATCAAAGAAATACTGTTACCCTATCTATTCTCTACAGATCAATTTTTTCAACGAGTTAAAATAAAAGATGTAAAATATAAGTTATTCAGGTTTGTGATAATTGAAACTGTATCGGGTAATTCAATCATTTGCTGAGGGAATAAAACTTGCTTATTTTAATTGGAATAATTCTAAACATTCTGGGTATTATTGGTATAGTAGTTCCGGCTTTGCCAGGTATAACACTGAACTATCTTGCCCTGATTTTGCTTTATATTAACAAGGGGGAGGAAGTAGTCGGTTTAAATACCATTATAATATTTGGCCTGTTAACTTTTCTGGTAGCCCTGCTTGATTATATTCTACCCTTAGCAGGTGCCAAAAAATCTGGTGCATCTCGTACTGGCATTATTTTTGCAGCCCTGGGAATGCTGATAGGCTTATTGTTCTTCCCGCCATTTGGCATTTTTTTCGGTCTTTTAATCGGTGCTTTTCTGGGAGAATTAATAGTAGGGAAAACCCAGTCACAGGCTTTAAAGGCCGGTATGGTAACCTTTTTGGGGATCCTTACCTCTATGGTCATTAAATTAATGCTGGCAGTGGTGATGACCGTCTATTATATCTGGCATTTATTTTAAATCTGACAATAAAGATAAAAATTTTAAAAAATAGTAAAGTCAAAATATACTCTATTTTAAAAATTATAAAAGAATAAAGAGAATTGAAAATAAAAACTAGGAAGGGTAAAAATATGGAAAAGAAAAGTAATATGGTAACAAAAGGGGCAAATCGTGCTCCCCATCGTTCTTTGTTTTATGCTATGGGATATACTAAAGAAGACCTGGAGAAGCCCATTATTGGTGTTGTAAATGCTTTTAACGAGATAATTCCAGGACATATCCAGTTAAATGAAATTGTCCAGGCAGTTAAAATAGGAGTAGCAGCTGCCGGTGGGATAGCAATGGAGTTCCCAGCCATTGGTATCTGTGATGGGATTGCTATGAATCATCAGGGAATGAAATACCCTCTGGCAAGTCGTGAATTAATAGCAGATTCTATTGAAGCTGTGACTATGGCTCATCACTTTGACGGCCTGGTTATGGTGGGAAATTGCGATAAAATCGTTCCGGGAATGCTTATGGCTGCAGCACGTCTCAATATTCCTGCCATCTATGTTAGTGGTGGCCCAATGCTCACCGGTTATTGCCAGGGGCATGACTCCGATTTAAATACTGTTTTTGAAGCTGTAGGAAAATATAATCAGGAGAAGATTTCAGATAAAGAGTTGTTAGAAATTGAATATAATGCTTGTCCATCTGCAGGTAGCTGTGCCGGCCTTTTTACTGCAAACTCTATGAATTGTCTGACCGAAGCACTGGGTATTGCCTTACCGGGAAATGGTACCATACCGGTATCTTATGGTGCTAGAAAACAATTAGCCAACAGGGCAGGAAAAGCAATCTTAGAGCTGGTCAGAAAACAGGTAAAACCAAGGGATATTATGAGCCCAGATGCTTTCCATAATGCTATTGTCCTGGATTTGGCAATGGCTGGCTCCAGCAATACCGTCCTGCACTTGCTGGCAATAGCTCACGAAGCAGATGTTAAACTGGATCTGAAAACTTTTGACCGATTAAGCCGTATTGTACCGATCTTAACCAAGATATCCCCATCCAGTGATTTACATGTTTCTGATTTATACTTTGCTGGAGGAATACAGGCAGTTTTAAAAGAATTGTCTGAGGGCAAATTGATACACACAGAGCTGATGACCGTTAGCGGCGAGACGGTAGGTCAACAAATATCTAAAGCAGAAAATAAAAATACAGAGGTAATTAGAAAATTTGATAACCCTTATAGTTCGGAAAGTGGTATTGCTATTCTGTATGGTAACCTGGCACCTGAAGGTGCGGTAGTAAAAGCCTCTGCTGTCAGCAAGAGAATGTTTATCTTTGAAGGCAAAGCCCGGGTATTTAATTCAGAGGAAGAAGCTTATCAGGCTATAATGGATGGTAAAATTCAAAAAGGAGAGGTAGTTGTTATCCGTTATGAGGGACCTAAAGGGGGACCTGGAATGAGAGAAATGCTGGCACCAACCTCTGCTCTTTGTGGAATGGGATTGGACAATAATGTTGCCCTGATTACAGATGGCCGTTTTTCAGGTGCAACACGTGGTGCGGCAATTGGCCATATTTCTCCGGAAGCTGCTCAAAAAGGGCCTATTGGTCTGATTGAAGAGGGGGATATCATTAAAATCGATATTGGCAAGAGAGAATTGTCAGTGAAGTTAAGTGAAGATGAGCTAAAACAGCGTGAGGCAAACTGGTCACCACCAGAAAGAGACATCCCCTCTACATATTATCTGAAGAGATATGCCTACCTGGTAACATCTGCCAGCACAGGTGCCGTCTTTAGAAATATAGATTAGGCAGCCACAAATCATAGTGAAAAGTGATTAGTCATAAGTGATAAGTTAGCAATAATGAGTAATGAGTGAATAATAAAGATAGAAAAAAAGATTTTTGTATTTGACTAAAAACTATCGACTAACGACCACTTACATTTATACCGGCAATGATTATAACTAACAACCAACGACTTATACAATACAAATATCTAATTAACTAACAAAGAATATCTAATGTTTCGTGATATAATATAATAAAGGGAGCTTGATTAAAAATGATACCATTGCTTAAAAAAAGAAGGAGTATTCGTTTATTTCAGGATAGAAAAGTGGAGAAAGAAAAAATATATCAGATTATGCAGGCTGCTCTTTTAGCACCATCATCAAAGGATAACAATCCCTGGAAATTTATTATTGTTGAAGATAGGGAAACCCTGATAAAACTATCTGAAGCGAAAGAACATGGTTCTAACTTACTGGTAAAAGCGCCCCTGGCCATTGTGGTACTGGCTGATCCCAGCCACTCAGATGTATGGATAGAAGATTCCTCCATTGCTACTACTTTAATTATACTGGAAGCACAGCAATTGGGTCTGGGTAGTTGTTGGATACAGCTGAGAAGAAGATACCACGCAAGCAGAGAAGATTCGGAAATATATCTCAGGAACTTGTTGGGAATACCAAAAAGTTTAAACATCTTATGTATGGTTGCTATTGGGTATCCAGATGAAACAAAGCCTGAAAAAACAATTCCGGAACAAAAATTTAATGATATTTTTCTAAACCGCTATAACCAAAAATACAATTTTTAAACCTATACAAATATTGAGCAATAAAACAAAAAAGGTGCTCATATGAAAGAAGAATTCGGATTAGTATTAGAGGGTGGAGGCGCGAAAGGTGCTTATGAAATTGGCGCCTGCAAAGCTTTAGAAGAGATGGGAATGAACATTACTGCAGTTACCGGAACATCTGTGGGAGCTTTAAATGGTGCTATGGTAGCCCAGCATGAAATAGAGAAGGCTTATCAACTCTGGTACAATATCCATCCTTCACAGGTTATGAATATTGAAGCAGAAGTATTAGATAAATTAGCCCGTTTAGAAATAAGACCGAGTGATATCCGTTACTATTTAAAGATACTGGGGGAAATTATTACTGAAGGTGGTATTGATGTCTCCCCTTTACAGAAACTAATCAAAAAATATGTCAATGAGGAAAAACTGCGCAACTCAGATATTATCTTTGGGATGGTCACGGTATCTTTTACTGACCGCAAGGCGCTGGAATTATTTATAGAGGATATTCCTGATGGCCAGATTGCTGATTATCTTTTTGCCAGTGCCAATTTCCCTCTTTTTCGTTCAGCTAAAATTGGTGATAAGGTTTATTTAGATGGTGGAATTTATGATAATTTACCCATTCGTATGCTAATTAATCGCGGTTATACCTCTCTCATTATCGTACAGGTCGGAGGGCTGGGGAGAAAGAGAAAAGTAAATTTAAACCATCTCAACGTCATCAATATTGAAACAAAAGAATATCTGGGAGGGCCATTAAGTTTTAATGCCGATAAGGCAAGGCATAATTTAAAATTAGGATATTATGATGCTTATCGGGTTATGAAAAATTTAAAAGGTCAGTTTTATTATATTGATTTAGAATATCAGGAAGATTATTTCCTTGATTATTTTAATCATCTTAATTCAAAGTTAGTAGTAAAAATTGCCCGGGCCCTTGGCTTAAGGGAAGATTTCCCCTATCGGAGACTTCTTTTTGAAAGAATACTACCCAGGTTGGTGGAGATATTGAAGTTGCCGGAAGATTGTAGTTATGGTGATATTGCCCTGGCGCTGGCAGAAAAGATTGCCCTGGAAGTTGGGGTAGACAGGTTTCGGATTTATACCTTTTCAGAATTTATCGATTGTATTACCAGAGAATACAATAGACGTAAGAAAGAAAAGGGACACAAGGAACATAGTATAATCTCTCATTTTGGATTTCTTTCTCTATTCAGTGGTAACAATGTTCTGAGAAAATTAGTACAAAACCTACTTGATGAAGAAACTATAGGTTACTGGAGAGGGACTAAGGATAAAGCTGAAGATTAACTAAATGTTTTTAAACGGGAAAGTCCACTATCAAAAAAATCTTGACAAGAAAAAATTTTTTTGTAAAATTTATAGTGTGAGGGTTAAATTAAAGGTGCGATACAGCCTTAGAAAAAGAATAAGAAAGTACAATTTAATAGACTTTTTCAAAAAAAGCCTTGATTTTTAAATTATTATAGAATAAACAAATTAGTTTTGATTAGATTTTGGAGGTAAAATCGATGAATCGGAAAATTAAGGATTTTTTATTTTTTAAGGTAATAATTCTGATGATTATTTCTCTGCTCCCCCTCCCCTCATTGGCACAAACAGAGCAAGCAGAAAAATTGGAAAGAGATTTTCTTATTTACAGCCAATTTTCCAATCTGGTATTGGAAGAGGGACAGAGTGTCGACCTGGAAGTCAAGTTTATCAACCGAGGGGAAAATCCGGAGGCGATTACCGTTGAACTGATTGCCGATCCCGAGGCTGAAGACTGGGATGTTGCTTTACATAATGAGAGCTGGCGTGGCTTTAAAGTCAGGCAATTAAACCTTCTTTCCCAGGACCCTGATAATAGCAGGGCATTGAATCTACATATCGAGGCGCCTAAGGAGATTGAAGAAGGACAGGACCAGAAAAGCTATACCTTTACCATAAAAGCCAAGACCACCGATGGACAGCTTACCCGTTCACTGGATATTGTGGTTGCCGCTGTTGGTAAGAAAGAAGAAGAGGTAAAAAAAGAGACAGATGAGATTATATTAAATACTAAATACCCTGTGGTTGAGGCAGCATCTGGAAAACCTATGAAGTTTGAAATTGAAGTAAAAAACCAGACAGATGAAGATCAGATAATGGATTTTGCTGTAGACCTCCCACTGGGCTGGAGAGCTACTATCAGTCCCAGATATAGGGAAGATGAAACAATATCTGCCATAAAGATTAATAAAGCTGGCACTGAAACCATAATACTAACTGTAAATACACCCTTCACCGCTGAAAAAGATGAATATGAACTGAAGTTTATAGTAAAAGCAGGGGAACTGGAAAAATCATTGGATTTAAAAGCAATAGTTACCGGCACCTATGTTATGAATGCGGGAACGGAAACCGGCAATTTAAAACTGTCTACCATCTCAGGTGAGGAAAAAGATTTTACCTTTTATATCTGGAATGAGGGTTCTGCTGCCATAGATAATGTCACTTTTTTCAGTACAGCCCCGCAGGGATGGGAAATAAAATTCAATCCGGAGAAGATGGTAGAATTGCCTTCTGTGGTTCAAACCAATCAACCAGAGAAGATCAGTATGACGGTCAAGGTTCCCCAGAATACAGTACCGGGCGATTATATGATTACCGTTAATGCTGCCGGAACTCAGGATCAAAAGAAGATTGAATTCAGGACCACAGTTCAGGTTCCCACCAAATGGGGATGGATTGGAGTACTTATTATTCTTGCTATCCTTGTTCTTCTTTTGAGTATTTTCCTGAAATTGAGAAGAAGATGAGGGAACTCCCAAGATGAAAACGACTCAGACCATATTGGAAACCAAAGATTTAAGCAAAATTTATAATGGAACACCTGTTGTTGATAAGTTAAATCTAAAGATAGAAGAGGGAGAGATTTTTGGCTTTCTTGGTCCCAATGGTGCTGGTAAGACTACAGCGATTTTAATGATTCTTGGATTAACCGAGCCCAGTTCGGGAGAAGTGAGCGTTTTTGGTTATAACTCGACTAGAGAGCCCCTCAAGGTAAAAAGTATAACCAGTTATCTTCCGGAGAATGTTGGCTTTTATGAAGATTTAACAGCCTGGGAGAATCTGGCTTACATTACCCGTCTAAACCATATTCCTGAGAAAGTAGCAGAAGAAAGAATTGAAGAAGTCTTATCTCTGGTAGGTTTAACAGAGGTTAAGGATACAGAGGTAGGGAAGTTTTCCAAAGGTATGAAGCAGAGGTTGGGATTGGGTACCGTCTTTGTCAAAAAACCAAAATTAGCTATTCTGGATGAACCCACTACCGGGATTGACCCTCAGGGCGTTGAAGAGATTTTAAAACTTATCACAAAAGTAAACCGGGAAGAAAACATAACTATCTTTTTATGCTCTCACCTACTCTATCAGTTGCAGAAGATCTGTACCAAGATAGGAATATTCTCCAAGGGGAAGATGAACGTTATGGGTTCAATGGAGGAGATAAGCAAAAAGATATTAACCGAAAAAAGTAACCGATTAGAAATAAGTTTCAATGACGCCCAGGATACCTCACAACTCATTGACAGTATTCAAAGACTGGAGGGTGTCCTGAAAGTAGAAAAAAGAGCTGAGGATATCTCCCTGGAAAGAATATATACTAAATATTTTCAGGAGGGTAGTTAATTATGTCTGGCTTAAGTGTAATTTACTGGAAGGAATTGGCAGATTATTTGGGCAGCAGGAAATTCATAATTCTCTTTTTAATTGTGACTCTAACTGCCGGTACTATCATTTATGTGATACACCAATCGGTAAGCAGTGATGTAAACCAGTTTACCGGAGAATATCTCTTTCTGAAATTATTTACTTTTTCTGCTGGGACACTTCCTTCTTTTATCTTTTTTGTTAGTTTTTTTGGTCCTTTGATAGGAATAATCTTTGGGTTTGATGCAGTAAACAGTGAGCGTTCCGGTGGAACTATGAGTATGGTGTTAGCACAGCCCATCTACCGGGATGCTCTGATTAACGGTAAGTTTTTAGCAGGGATAACTACTATTGCCATAATGCTGATCAGTATTATTGTGATTATAAGCGGTTTGGAAATGACGGTATTTGGAATTATTCCTACTTTACAGGAACTATTTCGTATAATACTATTCTCCCTGTTAAGCATCGTTTACATCGGATTCTGGATGGGTTTAGGAATTCTTTTTTCCATATTGTTTAGACAAACAGCCACTTCTGCTTTAGTATCAATAATGGTGTGGATATTTTTCTCTTTCTTTATACTTATGGTTGCCAATGTTATTGCCGATCAGATGGCTCCCCTGGGAAACAATGCCTCTTTAGAGCTCATTGCCAAAAACGAGGGTATTAGAAATATGATCTTAAGGGTATCGCCCCTTATACTTTTCCAGGAATGTACCACAGCCATTTTAAATCCCTCTGTCAGGTTTTTTGGTGTAACCACTGCCTTAAAGAATCTGGAGGTGATGCCCAGTCCTCTCAGTATCGGGCAGAGTGTTATGGTGGTTTGGCCACAATTTATTATTCTGATTGCCTTAATCCTGGTATGTTTTGCAGTCTCTTATGTAGTATTTATGCGTCAGGAGATTCGCTCCACCTAGTTATCATGATATAAGATAGTAATGATATATATAGTTTGAAACGGTTGTTTTAAGCTCTTGACCTTAAACAAAATAAGAAAATGAGGAGGTGCAGTTTTGAAATGTACCTCCTCATTTTCTATCCATAATCTTTTCCTGCTGCCTGGAAAAGATACATCCGCAATAGTCTTGACGATAGAGCTGATATTGGTGAGAAAGCTCGATAGAGCGTTGAAAACCAGCCCTCTTTTTAAAATCACTGAATAGGTATTCAATACCATAAGCGGGAGCAATAGTGCCGCCCATCTGATTAATCGAACTGCTCTCTTTATGCGGACTGACAGTTAGAGTAGTTGTGAAATAGGTGAAGCCCAATTGAGAAGCTATTTGTGCAGTCTTTTCCATCCGCAGCTCAAAACACTTTAAACAACGTCTCCCACCTTCTTTTTCCTGTTCCAGTCCTTTCACTTTCTGGAAAAAAAGTTCCGGCTCATAGGGGCCTTCTTTAAATTTTACCCTATTTTTTATGGGGAGTTTCCCAATAAACGATATTTGCTCTGTTAATCTCTTTTTATATTCTTCTTCAGGGTGAATATTGGGATTATAGAAAAATACGGTTATTGAAAAAAAAGGAGAAAGATATTCTATTACATAACTGCTGCAGGGGGCGCAGCAGCTGTGCAGTAAAAGCTCAGGCGTATGCTGTTTATTCTTTATCTCATTGATTTTCTCATCAAGCCATTTTTGATATGATGCTGTTGGTAAAGTATTTTTATTCATCTCTACTATCATAACATAGGAAAAGCATTAATTGTATTGTATAGAGTTTGTTTTAGAATTTAAAAATTTTTGATAATATAGCAATAGCTTCGTAAATAGAGTTGATACCATGCATAATAATATCCCTTACGAAGCTATCCCATACTATTTTTTAAAATCGATTACTTGGACCATTTATCTAACAATTCTTTTGCCCTCTTGCTGAAATAAGCATGATCGCTCTGGGCAGCCTGTTTTAAGAGAACAATTGCCTGTTCTTTTTTACCACGGTCTTTTAATAGCTCGGCATAATAGACCAGACCCTGAGGATTATTTGGAAAATATTGGTAATATTCTTCGAAATACTTTTCAGAGGTTTTTTCTTTCTGGTAAGGCCAGGGCAGTTGATGCCACATTCTTGCCAGAGCCAGTATGGGAGCCGCATCATCATACATCTTATCAATCTCATAGGCTTTTTCAAAAGCTTTTTCAGTCTTATTTTTTAATCCCTCCTTGATTGCTTTTAAGATGCTGACACCATCAGAATAAGAACCGGCACTCAATCCATAATAGAGATGTCCTTCCACTTTATTAGGCTCTAATTCCTTGGCAATAGCAGCAAACTTCAGGCCCTCTTTGGCATATACCTTGCAGATATCTTTCCAGTCTGATACCTCAGCTTGCATTGACAGATCGGCATATTCTCTTAAAGCACGTGCCATCTTCCAGTTAGCTTCATAGCTCTCCGGGTCTTCTTCTACAGCTTTTCGATAAAGAGGAAGAGATTCTATTACACTTTCCAGGTTGTCTTTCTGGTAAACTGCATCAGCCTGAGCAAGATAGTCTGATGCCAGGCTGATACCCATTATTAATAGTAAAAATAATGAGATGCTCAGAAAAAAAGCTATTAATTTTCTCATAAAACCTCCTTGATAAGGAAATATTTTAATATTAGTAGTAGCTCTTAATACATAGTATTATAACAAAAATATTAGGACAGTCAACTCTATTTTTAAACCAAAAAACTGTCAATTTTTCCTGATTTTGCTCAAGTTAAGTGGTATAATTTTTAAATACGACAATATCATTGCTTCAAATCATTAAATAGGGTAAGGGTATTTATAAAATATCTTAATCTATGATTAGGGTAAAAAATGTGATAGACTGGAATATATTTATTTCATATTAATAAAGTAATTCTTTAATTTTTCATTGGTCAAATTTTAAGGATTTAGGAACAGTTTACTAATTATGCTAAAAAAGAGTGAAGGAGTTAGCTATGCTAAAAACAATCCCGGTTAATACCAGTAATCGTACAGAAATGCTTGATATCACTGCTGAAGTAGAGCGGGTAGTTCAAGAAAGCAATCTAAAAGAAGGACTCTGTATTATTTTTGTCCCACATACCACTGCCGCTGTCACTATTAATGAAAATGCCGACCCTGATGTGTTGGTAGATATATTACAGGAATTAGAAAAAGTGATTCCCTTTAATGATGATTACCGTCATCTGGAAGGCAATTCCGCAGCCCATATCAAATCGAGTCTGATAGGCTCCTCAATCTCAGTTATCATAGAAAACGGCCATTTGAAATTGGGGACCTGGCAGGGAATAATTTTTTGTGAATTTGACGGACCTCGTACTCGTGATGTCTGGATAAAAATCATTTCCTGAACCAGGTCAAAGTCCTGCCCATTTAAAAAATTATCTACTATTATCCTTATTTTAGCAAAATAGTTCGGGCAAAGGGGTATCAAATGATTATGGAAGAATCCATTCTGATTAAAGGAACCATAAAAAAACTTATTTATCATATGGAAGAAGACGGTTTTGTGATTGCCCGTATCGATATGCAGGAGCCGGAACAGAAAGAAATGGTGGTAGTGGGCAAAATGGCTGCCGTTACTGTGGGAGAGATGTATCAGTTCAAGGGAAAGTGGAATGTGGACCAGCGTTATGGGATGCAGTTTAATTTTGAGGATTATCAGCTCATTTTACCAACAACCTTAGATGGTGTTCGCCGCTATCTTGGCTCAGGGCTGATTAAAGGGGTTGGCCCGGTAACCGCTAACCGAATAGTAGACCATTTTGGAGAAAAAACACTGGATATCATTGAGTATAATCCTGAGAAGCTCAATGAAGTAGAAGGAATTGCCCAAAAAAGAATAGAAATAATTAAAAAGTCCTGGCAGGAACAGAAAGAGATTAAAAGGGTGATGCTTTTTCTGCAATCCTATCAGGTTACTACTGGTTATGCCGTAAAAATATTTAAACAATATGGAAACAAGGCGATTGAAAAACTAAAAGAGAATCCTTATTGTATGATAGATGATATCTTTGGTATTGGCTTTAAGATTGCCGATAAGATTGCCCAAAATCTGGGTATCAGCAGCGATTCTCCAGCTCGAATAGGTGCTGGAATCAAATATTGTCTAAATGAAAGTGCCAATCAGGGGCACTGTTTTTTATACCTGGATGATTTATTACCTATGACAGCTGAATTGCTGGAAGTTGGGGAAGAATTAGTTGAAAAAGAATGCACAGTTTTGCAACAAAAAAAAGAGGTTATAATTCAGGATAAACAGCTCTGGCTGCCCATTTATTTTAATGCCGAACAGGAAATAAGCGAGAAGATTGTCCAAATAATGCGTTTTCCACAACAATTGCTCCAGATAAATATTGACCAGAAGATAGGAGAGTTGGAAGAAAAATATAAGATAAACTTTGCTCTGGAACAAAAACAAGCTATGAAGATGGTTTTACTTAATCGGGTTTTAATCCTCACCGGTGGCCCAGGTACCGGGAAAACCACCACCACTATTGGTTTGATAGAATTATTTGAAGAGCTAGGTCTGAAAATTGTTCTGGCTGCTCCCACCGGAAGAGCGGCAAAGAAGTTGAGTGAAGCTACCCGTAGATTTGCTAAAACCATTCATCGCTTGCTGGTCTATAATCCCAGAGAAAAACGTTTTAGTAAAGATGAGCAGAATCCTATCAGGGCAGATGTAGTTATTTTAGATGAAGTTTCTATGATAGATGTTCTTTTAATGCAGTCTCTCCTGAAGGCGGTAACTGAAGGTACCTTTTTAGTCCTGATTGGGGATATCGACCAGCTTCCTTCAGTCGGTCCCGGTAATCTATTAAAAGATTTAATTGACTCAGAAGTTATACCTGTAGTACGTCTGACTCATATATTCCGACAGAAGGCAAAGAGTCTGATTATATTAAATGCCCATCGGGTTAATCAGGGTCAATATCCGATTTTGAAAGATAAACAGAACAAAGATTTTTTCTTTTTAAAAGAGGAGGACCCCGAAAAAGCTGCCCAGAAAATAATTCAGCTTTGCACTTTTCGTCTGCCACATAGTTATGGCTATGACCCCATGCATGATATACAGGTTTTAACCCCAATGTATAAAGGAGCAGTAGGAGCAGACCAATTGAACAATCTGTTAAGGAATGCTCTCAATTCTAACGGGAAAAGTGTAAAGTATGGCCATCAGCTCTATAAAATAAATGATAAGGTAATGCAGATTCGTAATAATTACGATAAAGAGGTCTTTAATGGAGATATTGGCAATATTCAGGATATTGACTATGAAGAGCAGGTAGTTAAGATACTCTTCTATCGGCGGGTAGTGGAATATGATTTTTCTGAACTCAATGAATTGGTGCTGGCCTATGCCATTACCGTTCATAAGAGCCAGGGAAGTGAATATCCGGTGGTCATCGTTCCGCTCCTGACCCAGCACTATCTCCTGTTACAACGAAATTTGTTATATACGGCAATTACCAGAGCCAGAAGGTTGGTAGTTATTGTGGGTACCAGCAAGGCTCTCTGGATTGCCATTAAAAATAATAAAACTGTTCATAGAAATACCTATCTCAAAGAAAGATTGCAGGAATTGATACATCAGGAAAATGAGAAATCTCTTGTAGAGTGAAAGGAGAGTATAGCTTTGATGACCGAAAATTTATTGAAGGAACTATCATTAAGAACAGATTCCAGGATTGTTCTTTTAGTCATGGATGGTTTAGGAGACCTTCCCGGCAAAGACGGAAAAACAGTACTGGAACAGGCGGAAATACCCAACCTCGATAGATTGGCAGCCAAATCAGTATGCGGTTTGACTGACCCTATTTCCCGGGGAATTACACCCGGTAGCGGACCGGCACACCTGTCTCTATTTGGTTATGACCCTCTTAAATATCAGATTGGAAGGGGTGTCTTAGAGGCATTGGGAATAGGGTTAGAGCTTACCTGTGATGATCTTGCCTGCCGGGGAAATTTTGCTACTATTGATGAAAATGGTGTGATTACCGACCGTAGAGCTGGCCGCATCTCCACAGAGAAAAATCAGGAATTATGCTCTTTATTACAAAAAGAGATAACAGAGATTGATGGGGTCAAAGTCATAATCAGATCAGGTAAAGAGCATCGTTTTGTGGTGGTCTTCAGAGGTAAAGGGTTGGAAGACGGAATTTCTGATGCTGACCCGCAGCTCAATGGCAAAAAGATAAAATATGCTGAAGCCTTGAGAGATGAGAGCAAGTGGAGTGTCCAAATAATTAACCGTTTTATAGATAGATGTCTGGAAGTTCTAAAAGGACATCACCCGGCGAATGCCATTCTTTTAAGGGGAGTAGCCAAACATCCCGAACTACCTTCTATGGGTGAACTATTTAAACTTAACCCTGCCGCCATTGCTTCTTATCCTATGTATCGCGGTTTAGCCAGATTGGTTGGAATGAGTATTCTGAATACCGGTGAGGCAATTGGCGATGAGTTTAACACTTTAAAAGAAAATTATCATAAATATGATTTCTTCTACCTCCATATTAAAAAGACTGACAGTTATGGAGAAGATGGAAACTTTGAGGCAAAACTTAAAGTAGTTGAGGAGGTAGATTGCTATATACCGGCTTTGCTGGAGCTAAATCCGGAAGTACTGGTGGTAACCGGTGACCATTCTACACCGGCAGCCCTGGCTGCTCATAGCTGGCACCCTAATCCTTTTCTTCTCTATTCAAAATATATAAGGGTAGATGATGTGCAGCATTTCAGTGAAAACGAATTTGTCAGGGGCGGTTTAGGGAGGTTTCCCTCAAAAGAGGCCATGTCTTTAATGTTAGCTAACGCCCTCAAACTTGAGAAATACGGCGCTTAGTTAAAAGATGTGGGACTAAGTGAAAGAGGTTTGTAGTTTGTGGTTTTTAGTTATTAAAGTTTTTTGTTAATAGTTTATGGATTTTAGTTAAATACAAAATACCAACAACCAATGACTGTTTTTTACCTTTATTCCAAAAACTTTAATAAATAATGAGATGGAGTATTTATGAGAAAGCATCTTTTTATACCATCAAAAATAGATTACGTAAGAGGTAAACGTCCACAGGTTGATTGTATTTTGTGTGCCATTGTAGCTCGTGATAGCAAGGTAACTGATACATCTTTATATAATAATAGTCTAATAACAGTAGCATTAAATATCTATCCCTATAATCCCGGTCATTTAATGGTTTTTCCCAATCGTCATATAGAGGATTTGTCAGAATTATCATCAGAGGAAGTAATGGAGATGCATCGCTGGACAGTTTTTTCTATGAACATACTGAAAAAATTATACCATTCTCAAGGTTTTAACATAGGTTATAATTTAGGAGAAGCTGCCGGAGCAAGTATAAAACATCTCCATCTACATATTGTTCCCCGTTATAAGAATGAGTTAGGTTTTGTAGACATTATTGCCGGTTCAAAAATATTTGTAGAAGACCCGGCACGGGCTATGATAAAATTAAAAGAAGCTTTTCTAAGAGAGGAAAAAGAAAAGGAGATATAAAATGGAATTATTAAAAAAACTCTGTGAGGCTCCCGGTATATCCGGTTATGAAAATCAGGTAACTGATATTATTGAAGAAGAATTAAAGAGTGTTTGTGATAAGTTGGAAATTGACCGCCTGGGCAATGTTATCGGTTTGAAAAAAGCTAGCCACAAAGAAGTGGATTCTGTGCCTAAAAAAGTGATGCTGGCGGCACATATGGATCAGATAGGGTTTCTGGTAAAGTCTGTTGATAAGAATGGATTTATAAGATTTGCAGTTGTGGGAGGATTTGACCCCAAAACCTTAGTTGCCCAGAGGGTAATTATACATGGCAAGAAAAAAGTGGTGGGAGTAATCGGCTCCAAACCTATTCATGTTCTGGGAGAAGAAGAGATAAAGAAGGCACCCCTTATGAAGGAATTCTTTATAGATGTCGGTTTAGAAAATAGTGAGGTAGAAGCGCTGATTCAACCGGGAGATGCTATAACCTTTGACCAGAATTTTGTACAAATGAATGATAAAGTGGTAACTTCTTTGGCTCTGGATAATAGGGTGGGGGTTTATGTCCTTCTGGAAGCTGTGAAAAGGGTAAAAAATCACCGGGTAGATATTTATGCGGTAGCCACTTCTCAGGAGGAAGTGGGCTTAAGAGGTGCCATAACCTCTTCTTATAGTATTGCTCCGGACTTTGGCATTGCTTTGGATGTAACAGTGGCTATGGATACCCCTGGTATTAAAGAGGAAGAAAAAGGATGTGCTATGGGCAAGGGTACCGCCATAGCAGTGATGAATTCCTCAATGATCGCCCATCGTGGGTTATATCTGTTTTTAAAAGAACTGGCAGAAAAGAATAACATTAAATACCAGATGGATGTAATGGAAAGAGGAGGTACCGATGCCGGAGCCATGCAAAAGAGCCGCAGTGGGGTAATTACCGGTGGTATCTCTGTACCGTCCCGTTATATCCATTCAGTAGTGGAGATGTGTCATATAGATGATATAGAAGCATCTATCTCCCTGCTGGTCTCTTTTCTGGAGAATATACATTTAGCTGATTTTTATAATTTGTAATTCTCGGGAATGATGGTTAATCAGAAGAACAGCAATGAACTGTACTCAATGCACCAGGTCCTTTTGGAGTTTTATGGTTCCCTGCATTGGTGGCCAGGCGAGTCATCACTGGAAATAATGGTAGGAGCCATCTTAACCCAGAATACAAACTGGCAGAATGTAAGCAAAGCCATAGAAAAAATGAAAGAAGAAGGGCTGCTTGAAGTAACAGCCCTTTTTCATATGGATGAAAAATCTCTTGGTAAAATAATTAAATCCTGCGGCTATTATAATCTAAAAGCCAGACGCTTGAAGAATTTCATCAATTTTTTCTATCGCAATTATGGTGGTTCAGTGGAAAGACTATTCAGTGTTGACTGGAAGATTTTAAGAGAGGAATTGCTAAAAATAAATGGTATAGGACCTGAAACTGCGGATAGTATTCTGCTCTATGCTGGTAACAAACCAATTTTTGTGGTAGATGCTTATACCCGAAGGATTTTCCACCGACATAACTATTTTTCTTTTAAAGCAAGTTATCAGGAAATTCAACACTTCTTTATGGTACATCTACCTCAGGATCACTCTGTGTACAACGAATTCCATGCCCAGCTGGTTATGCTGGGGAAAGATTTCTGCAATAAAAATAACCCTCTCTGTTCACAATGCCCTTTATCTCCTTTTTTAAACAAGAAGACTTCCCATTCTTAGCATTGAGCTTTTTGTCTCTATCAGATAAAATATTAACACAGTACTATATAGATAAATATTTATTACATTTATATATTACATATTACTGATAACAGTTAACTGTATGGCAATGGTAATGGTAAAGGTCAGATATGGATGATAAAATATTTCAGAATGAAATTCTAAAGAAAGAAGACAGAGCACTCTCCCCCTTTGCTACTAAAAATATTGATGCCCATCGAAAAGTAGCGATAGCCCACCCGTTGAGAGGAGCCTTTGCCCGGGACCGTGATCATATCCTGTATTCAGGCGCTTTTCGCCGTTATATCGGGAAGACACAGGTGATTTATAATGCAGCCAGTTTTGATGAACAACTTGCCAATCGTAGTATTCACACTTTGCAGGTTTCTCAGATTGCCCGTTCTATTGGCAAGGTATTGAGACTCAATCTGGATTTAATTGAAGCCATTGCCCTGGGGCATGACCTGGGTCATGCCCCTTTCGGACATGACGGCGAACGGTTTTTACAGGAAATCTCCCGGCAGAATGGATTGGGGCTATTTCATCATAATTTGCAGAGTTTGAGAGTGGTTGATCTACTCTCAGATGCTAACAGGGGAATGAATTTGACTTTCCAGGTAAGAGATGGAATCATCTCCCATGATGGAGAGGTGAATGAGGTGGTGGTCAGTCCAGATAAGGGTAAGAGAGAGGAGGATATAGAGGATTACATCCATCGTAAAAGAAGAGGAGAAGAGGCAATAACTTTCCCATCAACTTTAGAAGGGTGTCTGGTTCGTATTACAGATTCCATTTCCTATATCGGACAGGATTTTGAAGATGCGGTGAGAATAGGTTTGGTTAAAGAGAGCGATTTACCAATTAAGGTAAAGGAGATGCTTGGAAATAATAATAGTGAGATAATCAATACCCTGGTGCGTGATATTATTGAACAATCCTACGGGAAAAACGAGATAAGGTTTTCTGAAGGTGTTGCTGAATCTGTATTTTTATTGAAAAAATTTAATCTAAAGCGAATCTATGAAAATAAATTACTGAAACGGGAAAGAGAGAAAATCAGAAAGGCTTTTTTATTTTTATTTGACTATTTCGTGCGGGATGTAAAGGAGAAAAAGTTCGATTCTATTGTTTTCCAGGAATGGATATTTAATAGGGGTGAAGATAAGGGGGCTCAATATTTAAGGGCATATTCTTCGGAAGAAGTGGTGGTAGACTATCTTGCCTCAATGACCGACCGCTATTTTCTTAAAGCCTATAGAAACCTGCTCAGGACAGGACAATGATAGGATAATTGTGGGTATAAATGTAAGTGGTCGTTGGTTAAAAAGATGTGGGAATAAGTGAAAGAGGTTTATAGTTCATAGTTTTTGGTTTTTAGCTTTTGCTAAAAAGACAGAAAGAAAGAGTGTGGGTATTAGCCATAAGTCGTTGGACGATAGTTTTTAGTATTTGGTAAAAATACAAATACAAAGATAATCCTCCTCACGTCATTGCGAGTGACCGGAGGGAGCGAAGCAATCTCATCCAATTATGCCAGGAGAATTGATAGCACCATAAGTTTTTGGTTAAAAAGATGTGGGAATAAGTGAAAGAGGTTTATAGTTCATAGTTTTTGGTTTTTAGCTTTTGCTAAAAAGACAGAAAGAAAGAGTGTGGGTATTAGCCATAAGTCGTTGGACAATAGTTATAAACATTGTGGGGATAAGTGGAAGAGGTCGTTAGTTAAAAAGATGTGGGAATAAGTGAAAGAGGTTTTTGGTTAATAGTTTTTAGATTTTACCAATAAAAGAAAAAGACAAAGTAAAAGATAAAGAAAACTGAAAACTTTAATCTATTAAAAATTGTTTTTTATTGGTAGCCAAAATTAACTAATTTATATTATAATAACAAAAATGGATATCGAACCTGAAGACACAATTAACTGATAATCCCAAAATAAGGAGTCCATTGCTTGTCTATAAAAAAGTACAACACTTTCTATATCTGCCGCCTGCATAATCAGCTTAAAAATAAAAAAGAATTACCAACAGGCAAAAGTAAAATATTTTCTAAAAAGGGATTGTTTTATATCCTTGCCCTTGTTTTTATATTAGCTGGAATTAAAATATTTACCGGTATCCCTGGAGTACAATTAAAATTACCATTTTCAGAAGAAAGTCAGGAAGAGAAGCCTTCTCAACTTTCCGGCGAAGCTTTGGATATTGAAGGATACCACACCTCAGAGTCAGAACTGGAACCAGAGGAAGATATGGCATCAGCACAGTCGGAATATGACCGGGATGAGATTTGTCTTTGTGAGGATAAACCTGCTCAGGAAAGATTAGATATAGAAAGACTGAGTCTTAGATATCAGAAAGCCGATAGTAAAGTGGATATTAAAAAAGTTTCCGGCATGCTCAATCCAGGGGAAACACTCTATGAGCATCTGATTAAGGTAGGGATTGAACCCGCTGAGATTATACGTTTGGGTGATAAAGTGCAGTCTGTGGTAGATATCAGCAGGCTGAATGTAGGCACCAGATTTTCCGTACATTATAATATGGAAGGTAAAATTGTCCAGTTTGACTATAAGCCAAACGAATTAGATGCCTATTATATTAAGATTCCTGATAGTGAATTGGCTCATATAGAGGTTACCAAAGAGGAGATATTCAGAGAAATTGTCTGTATGGAGGGAAGAATAAAAAGTTCACTCTATCAGGCAATGATGGAGCATTGTAATTCCGGACAATTAGCAGTACAACTGGCAGAAATTTTTGCCTGGGATATTGACTTTCTGACCGAGTGTCAACCAGGGGACACCTTTAAAATTTTGGTGGAAAGATTGTACCGTGGTGATTTTTACCGCTGGGGAGATATACTGGCAGCGGTCTATGAGGGGGAGATGCTCAGTACCCATACTGCCGTTCTTTTTCAGGATCCAAATGGACACACAAATTATTATGATAAAGATGGCCGCTGTCTCAAGAAGGCATTCTTAAGGGCACCACTAAACTATAAATACATAAGCTCATATTACACTGAGAGCAGATACCACCCTATTCTCAGGATAAATCGGCCCCATCGGGCTATTGATTATGCAGCACCTACCGGAACCCCGGTGGTATCCATTGGAGCTGGTACGGTAACTTCCAGGTATTTCGATAAGGGAGGCTATGGAAACTATATTGAAATAAAACACCCCAATGGTTATGCTACCGGTTATGGCCACCTTTCCAAATTTGCTGACGGGCTGAAAGTGGGAAAAAGAGTTGAGCAGGGCGAAGTTATCGGTTATGTGGGTGCAACAGGACTGGCAACCGGTCCTCATCTTGATTTTTCCATCAGTATTAATGGGAAAAAAGTTAATTTCCTGGAACTAAAGATACCACCAGCCAGCTCGGTCAGCAAAGAACACTGGGATGATTTTGAACTGGTTAAGAGAAACTATCTCTCTATTTTAAAAGAAGAGTTATAGTAATTTTAGTTTTTACTTTTTAAAAATTTCTTAACCTTGAATATAATATACAATATAAATTACAAATCAATAATAAATTTGAAAATAAGGAGAATGGAAATGAAAAAAAATAAGTTAGCAATGGGATATTATCCACTAGTGTTTCTGATTTTAATCTTCTTTCTGTTTTTTGGAAACAGCACTCTGGCACAGGGCATTTATATCTATAGCAATGCAAGTCCTGAAGCTATAGAATACCTGCAAGAGGCCGTAGAAAAGATGGAAGAAGCGCTCGATACTTATCAGGGTGCCAATTACCCGGGCAGAAAGTTGTGGACCGAAGCTATCGACTTAGCTCAGCAGGCTATAGATATTGAACCAGATTTTATAGAGGCACATTACTATCTTGCCCTGATGTACCAGCATACCAACTGGTATTACCGCGAAGCTGAACAATGGAATAAATATTTGAGTTTAATTGAAAGAACTGATTTGACTTCTCCTCAGGTAAAACAGAATTTAGCCCATGCCCATTACCGTCTGGGTTATAATTCTTACCAGAATGGAGACTTTGAACAGGGTCTTATCTATTTTTTAAATTCAGTGAAAGAATATCCGGATTCCATTGAATCCAATTATTGGGCTGCCCGGGTATTCTATGAAGCTGATGATTTAGAGAATTCTTTATACTACTGGAAAAGGGTCTTGATTCTGGACCCCGGTTATCCCAGGGCACAGTATTTTCATGATAAAGTAGAGGCTTCCCTTAAATATGGCAAAGAGGCTTACAACTGGTATGAGCAGGGCTATAATGAATATGAAAAAAAGAACTATGGTCGGGCTATAGATTCTTATAAAGAAGCAATTAAACTAAATTCCAAATTTACAGATGCTTATTACTGGCTGGGTAGGGTCTACTTTGATACAGGAGATTATCAGCAGGCTATTCGATATTATGGACAGGTGTTAAATCTTGAACCTGGTAATGCCAGAGCCGATTATTGGCTAAAAGAATCTCAGCGCAGAACAGCAGGGAAAAAATAAGATTAAGAAAATAGAGTAAAAGAATATAGCTGTATAATTATAATACAAAATCATTTGATTGATTTAAAAAGTTGTTTTTTTAAGATTATTATGTTATTATATTTTTCCAATAAATAAGACATATAAATGTGATATAAAATCATTTTCTAAATATTTAAAATTTTCTGGTAAATAATGTCTAAAATTCTGTATTTAGGGAATAATATATATAATAGAATAGAAAAAGAAATTGTGTAGTTGGTATATTTAGGTTCAGTAGATGTACAAGGCTTAGAATAAGTACATTCCTAATAATCTTAATAAATAAACTTTTAAACTTGACTACAAATGTAGATTCTATGTTATAATATATTAACATTATCAGAGATACACAGAAATATATAGAGAAAAATTAGCACGAATTAAAGAAGCTATAAAAGTCGCATTAATTATTAACTCTTTTCAAAATATTATAAGAAGAGGTGATGCCTATCGCATGAGAAATAAAAAGTTGAAAAAGGTAAACTGCCCGAAAGGGCAGGACGCAAAGTTTTGGGTCTAAGGTTTGTAAACAAAACACAATCTTTTTATCACTGACATGTATTACAGACTATGACTGCCAGACTACCGGCTTTTTGTTATTTATATTTACCCCCAAGGTGTACCTTCGGGGTTTTTGCTTTCTTAGTATTGCTTACCAAAAAAATAGAGAAACAAATATAAATAATAAAAAGGAGATTACCTATGAAAAATTCACGCCTGTTTTTAACTATAATAACGCTTACCTTAATTATTCTCGCTTTAACCGGTTGCCAGGGTGTTATTCCTACCCCTTCACCCGGTGCTACAGAAGATACCGATATCATCTTTGGTAGAATCAAAATGCCCCTCATCTGTTGTCCTACAGAAGAAGGAATAATTGAAGAAGGCAGTAGCAATGAAAAATGTGATGAAGTAGAAGACTGGCACTTTATGCCCAACGCAATGGTAGAATTAAAATTGGCAGACAAAGGTAAATGTAGCAAAGTAATAAAAACTACCTATACCGACGAAAAAGGCAATTATATATTTGAAGATATCAAACCAGGACTGTACATCATCAATGCTTATTGCCCTGTAAAACAAAGTAATTTTAAGGAAAAATTCTATCTGAAGGATGTAGCCGAGAAGATTTCGGGAAAGGCACTCGATGCCGGCATACCCGATTGTACTTCTACCGCACTGGCTCTGGTAATTGAAAAGATCAATGGCTGCTATGATTGCAAGGATGATTGTTACAACACCTGTACCCGCATCTATCAGTTAGTCAAAGAGATAGCTGATGATGTTCGTAAAGTTGATATTGCCAAAATATTGAGTCACAAAAGTTTCGGAAGTATTTGTAATATTCCAAATCAGGAACTGGTAGACTATGTCTGCGGATTCTTATGCTGTACTAGCCCTGGAGCTACCGGCGGTGCCGGCGGCGGAGGAGGTGGCGGTGGTGAGCCAAAAGCCTCTTTAACCATCAAGAAGGTAGTAGCAGCAGGAGATACTGATACTTCGTTTGAATTTAAGATCACAGGACCTAGCTATGTATCCGGACATACCTTCACATTAAAGGATAAAGGGACTCAAACATTTGATGATCTGATCCCTGGTGGCTATACCATCACCGAAACATTACCATCATCAGATTGGGGTGTTGCAGTAAGTGGTGGCGATAATGTCAATCCTTGCCATATCACCTTGGTTAACAATGACAACAAAACCATTACCTTTATCAATACCTATACTGCACCCAAGGCAAAACTGGTTATCAAGAAGGTAGTAAATGATAATAAATGTCCTTCAAATTGGTCATTTGATTTTACTATTACTCCAAAGATAGGGGATATAGGTAGTTTTTCGCTTACAAATAATGAAGAAAAAACTTTCAGTGGTTTAGAAGTAGGTAAAAAATATACTATTACAGAAAAGGATCCTGGTAAATACTGGTCTACTACAGTTAAAATTGGAGAAAGTGGTATTGAAACCACAGGTCGTTCTAAAGAAATTACCCTTGCTGCTGGAGAAAATGTTGTAATCTTTACAAATACCCTTTG
>JAKQEP010000122.1 GCA_029556475.1 Candidatus Atribacteria bacterium | reverse complement strand
CAAATAAGAAGAAAGGAGATTGATTATTTCCAGTTTCTCCAGTAGGAAAACTGTTTACCAGGAAGGAGGGATTTATTCTTACCACGTTAGTAGGAAAAATCTTTACCGAAGGAGTGGGATAAGTGCTTGACATTTACATCTGGATAAATAATTGCAAAAATTGTCATTGGTATTTAGTAAAAAAAGATGTGGGCATAGATGGAAGTGGTTTGTAGTTTTTGGTTTTTAGATTTTAGTAAAAGGCAAAGATAATCTCTCTTCCGTCTTTGCGAGCGACTGGAGGGAGCGAAGCAGTCTCATCTTGCTATGCCAGGAGAATTGAAAGCATCTTCAGGTTTATAGTTCATGGTTATTGGTTTTTGGTAAAAGATAAAGATAAAGAAAAAGGCAAAGAATGTGGATATAAGTGAAAGAGGTTTATAGTTTTTTGTTTTTAGTTTATAGCAATAAAAGGAAAATACAAAGAAAAAGATGTGGGTAATAAATGAATGAGATTGCCACACACTGCTTGCGCAGTGTTCGCAATGACTAAGAAAAAGATGTGGGACTAAATGAAAGAGGTCGTTGGTCGTTGGTATTTGGTATTTAGATAAAAAAGATGTGGGTATAAGTGAAAGAGGTTTTTGGTTTTTAGTTCTTGGTTTTTAGAATAAATACAAAAACAGTAGGTGGTGGATAGTAGATGGTATTTAGTGAAAAAAGATGTGGGAATAGATGAAGGTTTAAGGTTCAAAGTTGAAAGTGGAAAGCTGATAAAGTTCATAGTTGATATTTTTAGTGAGAATCAGACGACAAAGGATTGTTGCCATCAATTGTCTCTTTTGTTATAGTAGAACAATAACAGAACAGCATAAAAATAAGTGGAGGGGGGAAATGATGAATGAAGATATTGTTTGGGTGGATTGCGATACATTGGAGAATTTTATGATTGATACCTTCAAAGGTGTAGGAGTACCGGAAGAAGATGCGAAAATATGTGCGGAAATATTAATTGCTGCTGATAAACGAGGTATTGATTCACATGGTATCGGTCGATTAAAGTCTATTTATTATGACCGTTTAAAAAAAGGCATTCAATCACCCCTAACCAAAATTGAAATAGTGAAAGAAGGTCCAACCACCGCGGTTCTTGATGGACATAATGGTATGGGTCAGGTCATTGCCAAAAAGGCAATGGAGCTGGCTATCCAAAAAGCACGGGAATATGGAATGGGGATGGTAGTGGTAAAAAATTCCACCCATTTTGGTATTGCCGGTTACTATGCTCTGATGGCTGCTGAAGCCGGTATGATAGGTATCACCGGCACCAATGCCCGTCCGGCTGTTGCTCCCACTTTTGGGGTAGAAAATATGCTGGGAACAAATCCATTAACCTTTGCTCTACCCTCTGATGAAGAATTTACTTTTTGTCTGGATTGTGCTACCTCTATGGTGCAAAGAGGACAGATTGAGGTCTATGAAAGAGAAGAAAGAGAAATTCCTGAAGGCTGGGTCATCGGGATTGATGGCAAGACCAAAACCAATCCTGCTGAGATACTGGAAGATTTTCAAAAAGGAAGGGCAGCGTTGGTTCCTCTGGGTGGAATAGGAGAAGAAACAGCGGGCTATAAAGGGTATGGGTATGCCACAGTGGTGGAGATATTATCTGCTGCACTGGCCGGAGGTAAATTCTTAAAGATGCTTTCCGGGCTTGAAGAGGGGAGAGAAGTACCCATAAATTTGGGTCATTTTTTTATTGCAATCAATATCTCTTCGTTTATTGAACCGGAATCATTTAAAAAAACTACCGGTGAGATTCTGAGAGCTTTGCGCTCTTCTAAAAAGGCACCAGGCGCGGAAAGAATATATACTGCCGGTGAAAAAGAATATCTATCTACTCTGGAGAGGGAAAAAACAGGGATTCCAATCAATAAAAATTTGCAGAAACAGCTATTAACTATCCAAAAAGAGCTAAGCCTCATTCAGTATCAATTTACCTTTTCCTGAAAGGCAAAAGCGAGCCCTTCTTCCTTTCATCTTTTCCCTCTGTTGAATGCTTCTTGAGTTGACAGTTTTCTAATTAATTATTATTATGGTTATGTTTTTGACAAAAAAGTCAATTCAGTATTAAAATCGAAATATAAATTAAGAAGAGAGAAGGTCTGTAAAATTGATTTTTCTGTTATTTCTTTATTTATTAATGCCCATATTTTTCTTTTTTATCATAGCGTTGATATTTCTACCATATGGGTTTACTTTTTTTCCCCTGATAATGCTAATCTCTGTTCCCAAACAGATCTGGAAAATTGCTAAAAGTAAAAATATCAGAAGAAATCATGCTATTGAACATGCTACTATCAATATATTGGAACAATCATCAGGTTATCAGTTAAATATTTCTGGCCTGTCTCAGGAAGATGGTTTTTATATTACCGGTATTGAAAATCCAGACATTGTGGAAAGGGCCGCTATTCGTGGTCTTGCTTTATTGAAAGAAGGTCATTGCCAGCTGGCTATTCATCGCCGTTGTGGAACAGATATTGCTATTGCTAATTTTGTAACTGCTCTAATATTTCTTTTATTGCTTTTCTCCACCAGGGCTGTCAGTATTTTGAATATTGTTATAGCCCTACTCCTCTCCAATTTTATAAGTCCTTACCTGGGAGAATATGTACAAAAATATTTCACTACCTCCTGTGAAGTCGCAAATACAGAAATTGCCGGGCTGCGGTATGAAATAGGAAGAAATGAGAGGAGTATGATGTTAAGATATTTCCCGCGAGGTTATTTTATTAAAACAGAGACCTATTCATAGTTAATGTAAGAAGAAAAGTTAATTTTAAAAATATTAATATTAAATTTATCTGCCTCTTGTGATACTATTCAGATGATAAAAAAACAAAGGGAGATAAGGGCGTTAAGAATTTTTTGATCGAGGGAAGATATCCTTTAAAAAATAAAGAAAACTCAAAATAAGGGAGGAGGATTACTGGTGATTGATAATCATAATCAAATGCCAGCAAAAAAGATTCTTATTTCCAATCTAAATCGAATTGGGATTGTTCATTTACACGGGATAGAAAAATATTTAGACAGACATGATTATCAAAAATGCTTTCTTATTACCCCCATCGCTCCCCATGAAAATGTCTATAAGTATGCAGAAAAGATTCCTTCTTTAGAAATCATCATTTCATCTGATTATGCGGGAGAGAAAAAAAGGATTGAAGAAGAACATCCTGAAGCAAAGATGTTTGTTATCGATGCCTACCATCTTGCCGGTAGAGATGGTATGCTGGATGCTTAAAAAATAAATATAATATAATAACATATAAACAAGAAAGGAAATAATAGTAGTATATGAAACAGATAGGTGAATTAGAAATTACAGACACTTCTAAATTAGTTCTGTCTTTTGGAGAGTTCAGAGGCGCGCAACGGGTTGATTTAAGAACATATGTAAAATTAAAAGATAAAGATGAGTACATTCATACTAAAAAAGGAATAAACTTTAATGCAGAGTGGATAGATGATTTTGTGAAGATGATAGAAAAACTAAAAGATGTCAAACTGGACTAACCAGTATTTATAATTTATATATTGATATTAATATCAGTGTTATTTTTAAGGGTAAATAAATAATTGTAATTGGCATAAAATATCTTAATATTTTATTATTCTATTAAGAGAATAAGGGAAATGTCATTTACTTTAATCTAATATAAAATACCCTGCTCTATTCCTGCCCTCTTTATCTCACCGTAAAAAGCCAGGAAACTTTCCGCTGTTCTCCCGTTTCGGTATCCCTGGCAGTTATCTGGGCAATCCAGGTACGTTTTTGCAGAAGTTTTGGGGCTAAAGGGGTAAAAGAAATTTTTTGTTGTTCAGGGCAATAGGTATGGTTTAGAAGTCCTGAGCCGCTCAATCTTAAATAGAGGGTTGTCGGCTCAATATTACGATTGTCTAATATTGCCCCGATGGTAATTCCTTGATTATCAGTAATGGTACCATCAGGTGGAAAGATGGCATTGACCTGTAAAGTTTTTTCCTGCACAATTGCCCCGAATTGTTTTAATGAGCCATTATTAGGTATAATCTGACGATTGAGTGAATAGGGGTCGATAGGTATAGAGTTATTCATATTGTTTACATTGAGCAAGGCTTTATAACCAGCCTGTTTAGCCAACATTCTAATCTCCTCGCTATATACCCCATAGGGGTATGCAAAAGAGATAATAGTACCACCAGTATTTCTTTCCAGAATGGTTTTAGAGAGCACGATTTCCTTTTTTATTCTGTTTATATAATCGAGATATGATTCATTTGATTTTTGATTGAGCAGATTGGCATGGCTGAGAGTATGGGAACCAATTTCCATTCCCATGGCAGCCATCTCCTTAATCTCTGACCAGGAGAGCTGATTGGGACCATTATTAATGAAGTCAGTATACAAAAAAAGGGTGACTGGAAAACCATATTCTTTTAAAACGGGGAAAGCGAGGGTATAAACAGATTTATACCCATCATCAATGGTGAGCACAACTGGTTTTTCAGGGTAAACGTTATTTTCAATGCATTCTAAAAGTTGAGAGACAGATATAACACGGTAATCATTTTTTTTAAGATAATGCATTTGCTGTTTAAAGTGGTTAATATTGATGGTGTACTCATCTGTGCTTTCTCCCAGACAAAATTTATGGTAGGTAAGGATAGGAATGGAAAGCTCATCATAAACTAATTGAGAGGCATTAATTGATAGTTCACTTAAAAAGGAAATAAAAAACACTGAAAGCATTATTAATAATATTAACAATGGGTTATGACTATATTCTTTTTTGAATTTTACTGTTTTCTTATTATTTATTTTCATTTGTAGCTATATATTATTAAGTTATTATTTGTTATTTTTCTGAAAAATATTTAGCAATAATCATCAATTTAAAGAACATTTTTTAATATTGGTATAATCTCCTTTAACTCATTTACTATAAAATCGGCATCGGTAAAGATATTTTTCTGTTCTGCTTGTTTCTGATAGTTGTCGATCCAGATGGTGAGCATCTCCATATTTTTCCCTCCCACAATATCTCTCTGATAGGAATCGCCGATCATTAAAGCCTCTCTGCCTGAACAATTTGCTTTTTTCAAAGCGGCTTCAAAAATAGGAGTAGCTGGCTTGTAAGATCTCACTTCTTCAGAGGTAGTTATGGAATGGAAAGCCTGGTCCAGGTTTAAGGCTTTAAATTGTACCTCTTGATAGTCAAGGTCTATATCACTGATAATACCGCAGTGATAACCTTTACCCTTGACCAACTTCAGGACTTCCCATACACCTTCCAAGAGAGTTATATATTTCAGGTGATTTTCCAAATAAATATTTTTAAATAGACGTAAATCAGATTCAGTTGCCTTTATACCATATTGTTTTAAAAGATATTGTAAAGATAATTCATAATAGAAATACAGTTTATGAAAATGGTCATCATTGGCATCATTATTCTTTCTGTTATCCTTTAAAGTCATATCCTCATTGAAGAGTTGTTTTTCATAAAGGATAACCAGCTCTTCAACTGAGGGCGGAAGTTCATAAATATTTTTTATTTCTTCCATCATATGATAATGTGCCTTCTTATCGCTTTCGGCATCCATCAGGGTTCCGCCAAAATCAAAGAAGACTGCCTTATAGGAGTTTAGCTTATTATTGTTCTTGCTTATATTCATAGAAAATAATGCACCCATATACCTTTCGTAAACATTGGTAAAGTAAAAAGGGTATGGACGAGATTAAAAAATATGTTTAAAAAGCTCAGTTTCTACCAGGGGAAAGTCACACTTAGGAAGACAATTCCACACCCTCATTCCATATAAAGTATAACAGATAAAATTCAAATTTAAATATTGTTTTTCTAATAAATAAAAAAATTTTAAAAAGGCAAATACATCGAACCCTATCCTTTTTTATGGGAAAATAAAATAAGAAGTATCACAAAATATCAGGAAGTATGAAGATATTAACAAGCATCGCAGAAAAGAAAAAAGAAAAGAAGGGTTTTTCAAATTAGAGTGGCACTTAGTTTTGTTTCTGTGTAGAATATATTTAGAATATAGATAAAATAAAAAAGTAAAAAGATTCCTTAAAAGGAGAGCAAAAATGGAGATTAAAGTAGTTAAGTTAGAATATCCGGAGAATACTAATATCATACTCGGTCAATCTCATTTTATTAAGACAGCAGAAGACCTTTATGAAATAATGGTTTCTTCTGTGCCTGGAGTTAAATTTGGATTAGCCTTCAATGAGGCATCGGGGGTATGTCTGATCAGGGCTGAAGGAAATGACCATAAATTAAAAACCCTGGCTATTTCTAATATAAAAGGAATAGGAGCAGGCCATGCTTTCATTATTATTATGGAAAATGCCTTCCCCATTAATGTACTGAATGCTGTTAAACAATGTCCGGAAGTGTGCCGGATATTTTGTGCCACTGCCAATCCGGTCGAAGTAGTAGTAGCAGAAACAAAGCAGGGGCGGGGCATCCTGGGAGTCATTGACGGTTTGACTCCTAAAGGAGTTGAGGGGGAGGAAGATGTAGAGGTTAGAAAGAAGTTTTTAAGGACCATTAACTATAAGTTATAAAAATTTTTGCATATTATATTATAAGAACTGTGAGTATATGGTTTTTAGTTCATTGTTTATATTTTTACGTTTTTAGTCAAAATATAATAATAAAGAGTGTGGGTATAAGTGAATGTGATTGCCACACCTGCCCTTAGCTAAAGCTAAGAGGCAGGTTCGCAATGACAAAAAAGTAAGGTTCACAGTTTAAAGTTGAAAATTATTAACAAAGAATAAATTCAGGTTATACTGGTTAGAAGCATTATTTTTAATTAAAAATTCTTTACTAAAAACCATTAACTAAAAACAATAAACTTTATTACTAACGACTATTATAAAAGAAAGGGCTTTTCTTGATTAAAGTTCACCATTTAAAGAAAGAATTTTTCGATAAAAAAGGGGGTAAAATTGAGGCGGTTAATGATATTAATTTTCATTGCCTCAAAAGCCAGATCTTTGGCTTATTAGGACCTAACGGGGCAGGCAAGACCACCACCTTGCGTATTCTGGCCACCATGATGAAGCCGACCGCAGGAGAGGCTCTGGTTAACGGCTATCAGGTGGTAAAAGAAGCCCATAAAGTGAGACAGAGCATAGGTTTTCTTTCCGGGGAAACTGGGTTGTACGACCGTTTTACCCCGAGAGAGACCATACTCTTCTTTGGTAGAATCAATGGTTTATCTGAAAAATTAATCAGTACCAGAATGAGTGATATTTTTAAAATTTTAGATATGGAAAGTTTTAAGGATGTCAGGGTTGACAAACTTTCCACTGGTATGAAACAGAAGTTATCTATTGCCCGGGCCATTATTCATAATCCCCCCATTTTAATCTTAGATGAACCAACAGCAGGACTGGATGTTATAACTGCCAGAGTGGTAGTCAACTATATTAAGGAATTCAGGAATCAGGGGAAATGTATTATTTTCTCCACCCATCAGATGGCAGAGGCGGAGAAACTATGTGATGAAATTGCTATTATCCATAAAGGTAAAATACTTTCCTCAGGCACCCTGGCAGAACTACAGGCAAAGTTTCAGGAACAGGATTTGGAAGAGATATTTTTTAAACTGGTCAAAGTTAAAGCGGAGGGGGAGGTATGAATCGAAAAAATATAAGCCTGGTATTTAAAAAAGAGATACAGGGTGCCATCCGTGACCGTAGAACATTAATCAGTATGATTGTTGTACCTCTCATCTTCTACCCTCTTCTTTTTCTAGGTATAGGTTATTTTTCGGTAATAGGCCAGAGAAATTCAGAAAATATTCCTTCTCTTATCAGTATAACCGGGGCAGAAAATTCACCGGAATTGATTGAAATATTAAAGAAGGATAAAAATATAACAATAATTCATTCCGAGAATAATTTAGATGATAAGCTTGTAGCGGATAATATTCAACTAACTATAGATATTCCTGAACAAATTGAGATCGAGAGAGATTATAGAGAGAATAACAAAATAATTCCCCTCTCTCTTAATATGCACTATGATTCTACAGCGCAAAATTCCTTAGTTGCTAAAAAAAGGGTAAGTCTATTGATAGATGCTTTTCGCAGAAAAATAATTGAGGAAAGGCTGAATAAGATAGGCCTCAATAGCGATTTTTTAGAACCATTCCGGGAGCAATGGCTGGATATAGCTCCGGAAGAGAAAAAAATTGGCTTTATGCTCGGCTCAATCTTACCCTATTTAGTTATCATACTTATTTTTGTAGGTGCTATGCATACCGCAGTGGATATTACTGCCGGAGAGAAGGAAAGAGGTACTTTGGCTACTTTACTGGTCAGCCAGCTCAGCCGTCTGGAAATTGTATCAGGGAAATATTTCTCGGTAATGGTTATTTCAGCTATAAGTATGCTTTTAGGGATGGTAGGGCTCAGCATTGCTTTTCTTGTTCCTGCTTATTTATTGGGAGAGGTATCCATAATAAATGTACATTTTTCTTTTACCCTATTCCTATTATTTCTGCTTATTCTGGCACCTCTGGTAGGATTTGCCAGTGCCATACTTATCCTGATAGGAATTTTTGCCCGCAATAGCCGAGAGGCTTCTTCTTATACCACTCCTATTTATATGGTAGCAATATTTCTGGGTATGATTTCTTTAAGTCAAGGAATAGAATTAGCCCAACCGCTCTTTTTTATACCAATTTTAAATAACAGTTTTGTCTTTAAGGAATTATTAATGGGAACCATTGATTGGAACCATATCACAGCTACTCTGATAAGTAATATCGGAATTGCCCTGCTAGCACTTTTTGGAACAGTAAAATTGTTCAACAGAGAGAGTGTAATTTTTCGAAGTTAGTTTATAATAATTGTTAATTAGTAGTAATGGAAAAGATTTATAAAAATAGAGAGAGTTTTTAGCAGATAAAGAAATTAAATGGTAAAATATTAGGAAAAAGAAAAAATTAAATATTATTCTTATGTATAAGGAGGAAATAGCGTTATGAAAAAGGCAGATGTAGTTATACTGGGAGGTTTATCAGGTATTAGCGCAGGAATCAGCTGCCGCCGCCATTATCCTGATAAGAAAGTTGTTTTAGTAAGAAAAGAGGGAACAATTCTTATTCCCTGCGGAATTCCTTATATCTTTGGAACAGTAGGAGGACCGGAAAATAATGTTATTCCGGATGGACTTCTAGAAAGTAATTCCATTGAGTTGATTAAAGGTGAGGCAATTTCTGTGGACAGGGTGAAAAAAATTGTTACTTTAAAAGGTCAGGAACAACTTCAATACGATAAATTAGTCTTTGCTATCGGTTCTTTGCCTATTATACCTGATATACCTGGAATTAATAAGAAGAATGTCTTTCCTGTCAGAAAAGAATTTGATTATCTCAGAGATGTTCTTAACAAGGTTCGTGAAGCGAAAAATGTGGTAATTATAGGGGGAGGATTTATTGGGGTAGAATTTGCTGATGAATGCCGGAAAAATCCCGGGGTCAAAGTGACCGTGGTTGAGATGCAGGAATACTGCCTGAGAATAGCAATGGATGATGAATTTTGTAACGATGCAGAGAAAAAATTGGGCGAGGCAGGAGTTAAAATATATAAAAATGAGCAGGTAATTGCAATCCACGGAAATGATTATGTGGAAGAGGTAGAATTATCCAGTGGAGAAAAGATAAAAGCAGATGTAGTTATACTGGGAATTGGCACTGTTCCCAATAGCAAATTAGCGGAAGAATCAGGTATAGAGTTGGGATATAGGGGTGGAATCAGGGTTGATCGTTTTATGAGAACATTTACAGACAGAGATATATTTGCCTGCGGTGACTGTTGTACTAAAGAATCTTTTTTTGACGGGAAACCATCATTAGTAATGCTGGCATCAGTGGCAACGGCTGAAGCACGCATTGCCGGTGCCAACCTGTTTTCTCCTGTACACCATAACAGCGGTGTAATAAGTGTATTTGCCACAATTATCAATGACAGGGCCTTTGGTGTGGCTGGATTAACGGAAAGAGCAGCCAAGGCAAATGGAATGAATGTTGTGATAGGGGAAGCCTCTGCTCCTGATACTCATCCCGGAGGAATGCCCAATTCCACTATGCTGAAAGTAAAACTGATGTTTGGTAAAAATAATGGAATCATTCTGGGCGGAGCGGCCTCCGGCGGAAAATCAACCGGTGAAATGCTCAATGTCATCAGTGCCTGTATCTCTCACAGAATGACAGCCAATGATATTGTCTTATTTCAGATGGGCACCCATCCCGCATTGACTTCATCACCTATTGCCTATCCTATCGTTAATGCAGCCTGCAAAGCTGTTCTACCCCTCAGTGGCTGTGTTTAGAGAGAATTTTATAAAGAAAAGGATTAAGCGCTAAATATAAGCCAACAATAAACAATGATGAGGAAAGAAGAGAAGATTAATTATGATGTGGCAGTGGTAGGAGGCGGCCCTGCCGGTATGATTTCAGCCGGTCGGGCAGCTGAGCTGGGAGCTAAGGTAGTCTTGTTGGAAAAAAACGATTCTCTGGGGAAAAAATTGCTGATTACTGGAAAAGGACGATGTAATTTTACCCATTATGAATTTGATAGAGATAAATTAGCTGAAAAGTTTGGCAAAGAGGGGCGTTTTCTGTATAGTGCACTGGACCATTTTGGAGTGAGAGAAGTATTGAACTTTTTTCAATTTCGCGGACTTACCTGGCAGGTAGAGCGCGGTAATCGGGTTTTTCCAAAAGAAGGGAATGCTCAGGATGTGCTTAGGATATTAACCGGTTATTTAAGAGAAGGGGGAGTAAATTTTTTTTGTAATTCCAGGGTCAGCGATTTAGAGATAATCCAAAATGGTTCAGAAAAATTTAGAATAATTTATTCCGGAAGGGAATTATTTTCAAAAAGAGTTATTCTCTCTACCGGCGGTAAATCTTATCCCCAGACCGGTTCAAACGGTGATGGTTACCATTGGGCAGAAAAGTTTGGGCATACCATTATTAATCCAGAGCCATCCTTAAACCCGGTGGAAACAGCTGAAAAATGGGTAAAGGAGGTACAGGGCTTGACTTTAAAGAATGTTTCACTGCAATTGTACCTGGAAGGGAGAAAGCGTGATGAACGATTTGGCGAGATGTTATTTACCCATTTTGGTATTAGCGGACCAATTGTGATGGATATGAGCAAAAGTATAGCGCAACATCTAAAAAAGGGGGAAGTCAAATTAGTGCTGGATTTAAAACCCTCTTTGGATTTTCAAAAGTTAGAAGAGAGAATTCAAAGAGATTTTCAAGAATTTAAAGGACGTATGTTTAAAAATTCTTTACAAAAAATATTACCTTCCTCCCTTATCCCGGTAATTATAAGATTGTCTGCTATAGAAGAGGAGAAGAAGGTGGACTATATTACCAAAGAGGAAAGAAAGAGATTAGTGCATCTCTTAAAAGAACTGGAGTTGACACCAACCGAATTACTGGGATTCCCCTGGGCAATGGTAACTTCAGGAGGAGTATCTTTAAGAGAGGTTAATCCTGATACTATGGCTTCTAAAAAGATAAAAAATCTTTTTTTTGCCGGAGAAATCCTGAATTTAGATGGTCCTTCAGGGGGATATAATCTACAAGAATGTTGGAGTACCGGTTATTTAGCCGGAGAGAGTGCTGCTGGAAAAAATTAAATATATATTTAGCACCCTAATTGTTCTGTTAATCTAACTATCTGTTCATACTTTTTCTGCTAATAGATTTTAAATCCCTGCAATTGTTAGGCACTAACTATTATGTTTCAGTGATTTTAAAAGTAAAAGGAGTAGAGTATGGTAAAAGATGAAAAGCAGATTAAAGAAATGGTTAGAATTCGTTCTTTTTTCTATCTGTTATTTCTTATTCTCTATTTAATTCCTATTGCCATTGTTCTGATAGACGGATTTGATAACCTGTTACAATTTATCCGCCGTATTGTTGGTATGGCCGGTCTCTCCTCTCTTTTTATTACAATCCTCCTAAGTTTATTGATAAAAGAGAGTAAAAAAATTTTTGGAATAAATTATGTGAAGATACATCATTTTTTCTCAATGGCCAGTGTAATACTAATTAGTATACATCCCGTGATTGCCGCAATAAGCTTTGGAACTATCACAATATTTTCTCCAAAATTAGACTCCTGGAATGTTTTCCTCACTAATGCCGGCTGCCCTGCTTTGTATCTAATTTATTTTGCAGTAATAACAGCTCTTTTTAGGAAGAGTATATTAAAATACTGGAAATATTTTCATTACCTGCTTTATCCGGCTTTTCTTCTGTCGGCAATTCATGGTATTTTAAAGGGCAGCGATTCTGATAACAGAATGATGTTTTTTCTTGTCCTTGTAATGACTTCTGTTGTTACCATCATCTTTTTCTATAAAAGGTTTCAAAATATCAGGAAGGGTCCGGGATAGTATTTACCAATTTTGAGTTATTAATAAATGGTTTCTAAAGTGGCAGGTGCTATGTTTTTATCCAAAAATGATTAAGAAAAAGCCAGTACTAATATCAGAATTTTTTCATTAAACTTATAAAGAGAGGTGTAGGTAGTCTAATGCTTACCTTTCAGCCGGTCTACTTGTTGCTAGTTGTTCCGGTATTTTTAGGATGGCTTGTTCAATGGAGACTGAGAAAAATCTATAATTATTATCTTAAGGTTCCCAATAAAACGGGGAAAAATGGGATGAAGATTGCCAGGGATTTATTAGCTTTTTATCAACTGAATATACCAATATTACAGACTAATAAAAGATTGTTGAATTACTATAACCCTCAAAATCGAACACTCCATTTCTGTAAAAATATTATTGAATCATCCTCTATTACCTCCCTGGGTATTACTTCACATGAAGTAGAACATGCAGTACAGGAGCAAAGAGGCTTTCTGCCAATGAATTTGAGAAACAGAATGGTTAAACCTCTGGCTCTAATGGGTCAATCAAGTCCTCTTGTTTTTGCATGGGGAATATTGTTTAGAAACGTGTTTTTAGTCTATATTGGAGTATTTATGTTGGTGGGTATGGTTATTTTTTCTCTGGTATCTCTGCCGGTGGAATTCAATGCCAGTAATCGTGCATTGAATGTCTTACAGGAGACCGGCCTGGCTGACCAGAGAGAAATTAAGTTGGTGGCAATTGTGCTGAGACATGCTGCCTTTACTTATTTAATTGAGGCAATTCAAAGAATAGGAGTTTTCCTATTTGTTCTATTAATCCTGACCATCGTCATCCGAAAATAAGTAAATTGAATTTGAATATTTATTCAAATTCCATAGTTTTTATAGTAGAATTAAATTAGCTGATAGTGTTTAGATAAAAACGATGTGGGCATAAGTGAAAGAGTTTATAGTTTATAGTTTTTAGTTTTTATAATAAATGCAAAAGATATATGGATTACAGAGTAGCTTATTATTATGACATGCTTTCCATGTTTTTGACCAAAAACTGAAAACTTTAAATATGCTATACTTTTTAATACAATAAACTGCAAATCTTATCAACAAGAATTGTTTTTTTAAGTTGATATGCTTATGTACAAATCATATATTATATAATTATAGTATATAGATTAGATATATTTGTCAAAACAGATGAATTATTGGAAAAAAAGAGGTTTTTCATGCTAAAAGTTATCAAACGTAATAATACAGTTCAATATTTTGACCATAAAAAAATTGTTAATGCCATTATACAGGCGATGAGAGAGACAATTCAGGGAGTAGATGAACAGCTCTCCACTGCTATTGCTCAAAAAATAGAAAATGATTTAGAGAAAAGTTTTGAAAGTGTGACAGTGGCTGATATTCAGGAGAGGGTAGAGGCAGAGCTGATGAACAGTGAGAGAAAAGATGTGGCAAAAG
Source organism: Candidatus Atribacteria bacterium (assembly GCA_029556475.1). Classification (GTDB taxonomy): domain Bacteria; phylum Atribacterota; class Phoenicimicrobiia; order Phoenicimicrobiales; family Stramentimicrobiaceae; genus Stramentimicrobium. Next base: position 28,516 of record JAKQEP010000122.1, on the reverse strand, counting down.
TATATATTCTCTACCGTCAACAGCGTGATAAGATGCGTGACATTGCCAGAGAAAATGATAAGTTATTGACTGATGATTTTATAAGTCAATATAAGCACTTGCCCAACCCTTTCCCTACACAGCTGGGGCAATTTGTCTATTATCGTACCTATTCCAGATGGCTTACCCTGGAAAAGAGGAGGGAATACTGGTGGGAGACGGTTAGAAGGGCAGTGGAATTTAACTGCAATCTGGTTAAAACTTCTCAACAGGAAGCAGAGGCTCTCTATGATAATGTCTATCACCTCAGGCAATTTTTGGCGGGCAGAACACTGTGGACTGGTGGTACTGAGGTTAGCTTAAAATACCCCATGTCTAATTTTAATTGTAGCTTTACAATATTGGACAGATTCAGCGCTTTCCGGGATTTATTCTATCTTCTGATGGTTGGTGCCGGTGTGGGAGTCAGAATTTTAAAGAAAGATATTCAAAAATTACCCAAAGTAAGAACCAATATTAAAATAATCCATGAATCCTATTCGCCGATTCCTAAAGCAGAAAGGGAGGACTTAACCAGCATTGACTATAAGAAAGGTACTGCCCATATCATTATTGGAGATAGCAAGGAAGGTTGGGTACAGGCTTTAGAGCTCTATTTAAACATATTATCCCGCAAAGAATTCAGACAGATCAATACTATTATCTTTAATTATGATCACGTAAGACCCAAAGGTGAAAAATTAAAGACTTTTGGAGGAACTGCCTCAGGATTTGAAAGCCTGGAAAGAATGTTTTCTAAAATAGACAAAATTATCAAGAGTAACTGTTTCGGACTGTTAAAAAAATTAAAGCCTGTTGATTGTATGGATATTGCCAATATCATTGGCCAGAATGTTGTGGTGGGTGGAGTGAGGAGAACCAGTGAAGTGGTATTGTTTGATTCAGATGACCAGGATATCTTAAATGCTAAAAACAATCTTTATGAACAGATTGATGGTAAATGGGTAAAAAATCAGGAAATTGATTATCGTGAAATGAGTAACAATAGCATTTTCTATACCTCCAAACCTACTCGGGAAAAACTTTCCTGGCATGTCAAACAGATGCGGTACAGCGGGGAACCCGGTTTTATGAACGCAGAGGCAGCAGCCCGCAGAAGACCGAACCTGGAGGGAGCCAACCCCTGTATGGAAGTCTTATTAGACCGGGAACAGATGTGTAATCTTACCACTGTAAATGTGATGGGGTTTGTTAGGGATGAGAAATTAGATGAGAAAAAACTGTTTGAAGCCCAGCGTCTCTCGGTTCGTGCCGCTTTTCGAATGACTTTCCTGGATCTGGAATTAGATGAATGGGATATCAAACACAAAAGAGACAGACTGATTGGTTGTAGCCTGACAGGATGGCAGGATATGGTAAATGCTATCAGCATCTCTTCTGAAGGAGAATCTCACCTGCGTAAAAAACTACAGGAGGTGGCACATCAGGAAGCTGACTCTTATGCTAAAAAATTAGGAGTAAACCCACCTCTTCTAGTCACCACTGTTAAACCAGAGGGGACTGTCACCCAGCTGCCTACAGTTTCAAGCGGCATTCATTACTCCCATGCACCCTATTATATTAGAAGAGTGCGTATTAATGCTTCAGATCCCCTGCTTAAAGTTTGTGAAGAGCTCGGTTATGATATCAAACCGGAAAATGGTCAGACTGAGGAAAATTGCCGCACCAAGGTAATATCTTTTCCCTGTAGTGCACCGCCAGGAAAAACAAAAAATGATGTATCTGCTATTGAGCAATTAGAAAATTATAAGGCATTTCAGAGAGAGTATTCAGACCACAACACCTCCATTACTGTACATGTTAGAAATAATGAATGGGAGGAAGTGGAAGAGTGGTTGTGGAATAACTGGGATGATGTGGTGGCGGTCAGTTTTGTCTCCTTAGATGACAGTTTTTATGCCCAGATGCCCTATGAAGAGATAAGTAAAGAGGAATATGAAAAGAGAGTTAAAGATATGGTTCATTTTATTCCTTCTCTTATTTCAAAATATGAAAAAGAAGAAATAACTCTTGATCCTGGTGATGAATCCTGTGACAATGGTGTTTGTCCCGTTAGATAAGCAAATGGAACTTGTATTATCAAGAAGGAGTTTTTAAAATAAAATTAAAGGAGGTCAAATATGGATAGTGTTTATAAAATAATTGAGATTGTGGGAACCAGTGAAAGTTCATGGGAAGATGCGGCAAAAACGGCACTGGATACTGCTGCAAAAACCATAGATGATATCAGAATTGCAGAAGTCAGTAAGCTCGATATAAAGATGAGCACAGACGGAAATATATTTTTTAGAACAAAATTAAAAGTATCCTTTAAATACAGAAGCTAACCTATAATAATTTTGTAGCTGTTTCAAGCCTAAAACCTTGAAATTGTTAGATAATTACAATTATACCACCGAAAATGTAATAGATTTTAACTCAAATTTCTCAGTTTCTATGCTATTAAAACAAAATAATAATCCTCACCCGTTACGTGTGGGGATTATTATTTTGTCTATGGGAAATTTTTACTCCTCAGCAATGTTTTCTAACCTTATTTAAGGTTATAGTGTTCTTTGATAATGTCGTATAAGCCGACTTTTTCCAGGACCTCTATCGGTATCAGTAATGGCACAGAAACTGAACCCGGCGCCCTACTGATATCTACAGAACCGGTTATAGTAGCTCTGTTTTTAAATTCCTCTAAAGACATTTCCAAACATTTTGAACTTATAGATTTTTTGTTTTAGATGTTGTAATATAAAGACACTACATCATAAACATTCATTTTTCAATTGAACCAATTTTGATTTTATTCAAACGAAAAGGAAAAATGAAAGAATTGAAAAGGAGAAAGCAGGAGGAAAGGTATTAAATGAATTCTAAGGAAACAGAAAGAGCAGAACCAGTAAACTTTATTCAGGCAATCATCGATAAGGACAAGGAAAACAACAAGTATGGTGGAAGGGTACATCTACGTTTCCCACCGGAACCCAATGGATATTTACATATCGGACATGCCAAGTCCATCTGTTTAAATTTTGGACTGGCAGAAAAAAATAATGGACTATGTAATCTTCGTTTTGATGACACTAATCCATCCAAAGAAGAGATTGAATACATAGAATCGATTATCGAAGATGTTCGCTGGCTGGGTTTTGATTGGGAAGACCGGCTTTATTATGCTTCTGATTATTTTGAAAGAATGTATCAGGATGCCCTTGTTTTAATTAAAGAAGGGAATGCCTATGTATGCGACTTAAGTGCAGAAAAGATAAAGGAATACAGAGGTACTTTTACTAAACCGGGGGTAGAGAGCTCCTGCCGTTTCCGTACTGTAGATGAGAATCTCACTCTTTTTCAAAAGATGAGAGAGGGTTTATTCGAGGAAGGCTCCCGTACTCTCCGGGCCAAAATTGATATGAGCTCCCCTAATTTAAATATGCGTGACCCGGTTCTATACCGGATACTCAAAGAATCTCATCATCGTACTGGTGATGAATGGTGTATCTATCCGATGTACGATTATGCCCATCCGCTGGAAGACTATTATGAAGGAATCACTCACTCAGTATGCACTTTAGAGTTTGAAGACCATCGCCCTTTGTATGAATGGGTATTAAAGAATGTACATGCCATAGACCCTCCCCAACAGATCGAATTTGCCCGTCTAAATTTAAGCAATACCGTGATGAGTAAAAGAAAACTGAGGTTTCTGGTAGAGAAAAACTATGTCTCAGGTTGGGATGACCCTCGTCTGCCTACTATTTCAGGTTTACGCAGACGCGGTTATACTCCGGAAGCTATTAGAAATTTCTGTGATAGAATCGGAGTAGCAAAGACCAATAGCATAGTAGATGTACGTTTTTTAGAACATTGCATCAGGGAAGATTTAAACAAGAGAGCCCTAAGAGCAATGGCTGTTTTAAATCCTTTGAAATTAGTAATTGACAATTATCCGGAAGATCTGATAGAAGAGATGGACTGTGAAAATAACCCTGAAACCCCTTCAGCCGGTACCAGAAAAGTAGCTTTTTCTAAAGAATTATTTATAGAAAGAGAAGATTTCCATGAAAACCCACCTTCAAAGTATTATCGTCTGGGACCAGGACGTGAGGTCAGATTAAAGAATGCCTACATAGTTAAATGTACTAATTTTGTGCGTGAAGAAAAGAGCGGTGAAATTAAGGAAATACACTGTATCTATGATCCGGAAACGAGAAGTGGAAGACCGGGAGCAGAACGTAAGGTGAAAAGTACCCTGCATTGGGTTTCTGCCCGGTTTGCGCTGAAAGCTGAGGTGCGCCTATATGACTACCTTCTCCTTGATAGTATTGAAGGGGTAGAACAGGCTGAAGAGGAAGGGGATAAAGACTTTGTGAGACTGCTCAATCCAAAATCAATAGTGGTATTAAAAAATAGTCTTATAGAGCCGGATTTGAAGAATTTGGTATCAGGTGATAAGATTCAATTTATGAGAAAAGGGTATTTTTGTGTAGACCCTGATTCCACATCTGATAATCTGGTTTTTAATAGAATAGTCTCTTTGCGGGATAGCTGGGAAAAGATACAGAAAAGAAATTAAAGAATTAATGATTGGTTTGGATAATTATTAACACTATCAGGCAATTAAAGGGATGACAATGAGAATAGCTTTTTTTACCAATTGCTATAAGCCCCTTATTAATGGGGTGGTAAGCAGTATTGTCTCTTTGAAAGAATCGCTTGAAAAGAAAGGTCATGAAACTTTTATCTTTGCCCCCAGAATGGAAGCCTATCAGGATGAAGAGAGCAATATATTCAGATATCACTCTATCAATCTAACCCACAAAGTTAAATATCCTGTGGCAATTCCATTATCTTTGAGAGCAGGACAGGTTATTAATAAATTTAAGCCTGATATTATTCACCTTCACCACCCTTTTGTGCTCAGTTTGCCGGCCATTATGTATGCTGCTAAACTGAAAATTCCTAAAGTTTTAACTATCCACACTCAATACGAACGATATGCCTATTATGTATCCCCCATTCCTCATATCATTACCCACGAGGCAATCAGAAGGATTATTTTTAATCTGTCAGATAAAGTAGATATTATAACAACCCCTTCACAATCTATGAAAGATCTTATTCTCAATTATAAGATTAAAAAAGAAATCACAGTCATACCTAATGCTATTGATATTAGTATTTTTCAAAACATAAATAGACAGGAAGTTGAGTTGCTTAAGAAAGAGCTGCACATAACCCCCGATGATGTGGTGATTATTTATGTGGGTAGAGTGTCTCTAGAAAAGAATATTGACAAAATAATTAAAGCACTCGCTCTTATACGGAATAAGAAAATTGATAATTTTGTATTTATTGTGGTAGGAGAAGGAACTGCAGTGAAGAAACTTAACAGTCTGGCAGATTCTTTAAAATTGCGAGAAAAGGTTAGGTTTGTAGGAGCCATTGCTCGGGAAATGGTGAGATATTACTATCAGATTGGTGATATTTTTGCTTTTAGCTCTACCTCGGAAACATTTGGGATGGTAATAATAGAATCATTAGCCTCAGGTTTGCCGGTTCTGGCTGTGAAAGCCCCTGGTGCTGTTGATATTATCCAGGATGGTTTTGATGGAATTTTGGTAGAAGATGATGTTTCTCAATTTGCAGAACAATTAGAAAACCTTATTCAAAACAAGGATTTAAGAAAGAAGTTATCTCTTAATGGATTAAAGACTGTGCAGCGCTACAGTATAGAGGTTGTATCTGATCAGGTACTTGCACTTTATGGGAGACTATTGTCGGATAAATCTAAAACTACTGATCACGTCTCTCCCCACCACTGAATCCTGTTTTTATCAATAATTTTAATAAAACTGTAGCGGAAGAAGTGAAAGAGATTCTGTCATAGTTTCGTTCTTCCATTACACTTGAGCAAATGAATTTATTAAAATAGTAATAAAATATATTATATACCGAAATGGCAATAGTAAGTGCAGAAAAATCGATTGAAAGTACATAAAAATTTTTTGACATTTTTCCGTGCAATTGATAGGATTTTGATAAATATACAGTGTTTTGTTCAATGAAGAACAAACAAATATCAATGATTTCTTTGAAAAAAACAGCCAACCAACACATTAATTCTGCCAAACTACCAAAAAAGTAGTTCAAATTTTTAGATGTCTATTCTTTAAAAAGTTAGGATTGCAGAATCAAGCACCAAATTAAAAATACTAAAAGTATTGTATTTTGTATTTCGGTAAACTTTCTGGTAAATGTTTTTTTACAAAAAAATTCAAAACCAAAGAAATTGAGGTATATTGAAATTTTTAAATACAATACGGAAGGAGGAGATTAATAAGCACAAAATAGAATACACTGAAAGGAGGGTGATTAATAATCCAAATTTATAATATCAATTTGAAGAATTATTTATTATTTCTTTGGAGGTAATGGTAATGAGAAAGAAGATATTTTTATTGGCAGTGCTCTTTGTTCTATTGTTTTTAGTAAATGCTTTTGCTTCTTTGGCACGAGAGGATAGATGTACTATTATGGCTGTTGGCAAAAATGCTACAGTTGATGGTTCTGCAATCGTTTCATATAATTGCGACTGTACTGATTGTGATTTTCGAATGTTTCTTATTCCTGCAATGGATTGGCCTGAAGGTTCAATGAGGAACATTATAAGTTGGGGGCATTGGAATACCAGGATGTATGATTATTCAAAAAAATGGGAGATTGATTATGGAGATAAGGTAGTTGGTGAAATGCCCGAAGCTTCGCATACCTATCGCTATATTCACACCATAGACTCGAATATTAATGAAAAAGGAGTAATTATAGGAGAATCAACATGTGTCATCAGTGCCAATACAGACTATGCAAAAGAAGTAGAGAAAGTACTTCAAATTGATAGTAAAGGAATCATTGATTATGATTTCGCTATGGATATCGTTTTAGAAAGAAGCAGCACTGCTCGGGAAGCAGTGGAAGTTTTAGCATATTTAATAGAAACATATGGTTGGGTTGATGACTGCGGAGAATGTTTTAACATTACAGATGGCAATGAAATATGGATTTTTGAAGTATATGGGTTAAATCTTTGGGCTGCATTCAAATTAGCTGATGACGAATTTTTTGTTTGTGCCAATAGGCATGTGATTCGTGATATTAATTTGGATGATAAGGAGAATGTAAAGTATGCACCAAATTTAGTTTCTTTTGCTGTTGAACAGGGCTGGTATGATCCTAATTCTGGTGTACCTTTTAGTCCAGCAGACATTTATTCACCAAATGATAGCATCTATTCAACCCGTAGAGAATGGAGAGCCCTTGATTTGGTAGCACCATCATTAGGCTTAAGTCCACATGAAATTGTTTATCCGCAAACGGTAAAGCCTGAGCGCAAGTTATCTGTGCACGATATTTTTAAAATTGCCGGTGATTATTATCAGGGAACAGAATATGATTTAAGTGTAGGCCCGCAAGCAGGTCCATATGGAAGTCCTCTTCGATATAGTAATAGAGGAGATGGAGCATATGAGCGGAGTATTAACACAGCCAGTACAGTGATGGTTTTAGTGGGGCAATCAAAAGGATGGTTGCCAGATCCAATTAAATCTATCGCCTGGTATGGGATAGGCGCAACTGATTCCACTTATGTAACTCCTATATCCCCAATTATGAAGGAATTACCTAAGCCTTATACTGTTGGGGATAAATTCGGAGTTTTTGATAGAGACTCTCTTGGCTGGATTTGTATATATGTTCAGGAGATGGCTGATAGACATTATAATGAAGCTATAAAAGATATTTATGCTTTACGAGATCCCAAATTAGAAATGCTATATGAAATAGTTCCCTTAGTACAAGAACATGCTGCAAAAGTATATGAAACTAACCAGGACAAAGCAGCAAATATTTTACATCAATTCTATTTTAATAATGCTTTATCCTGGTATCAAGAATGGAAAGATTTAGGAGATCTACTGCTAAGTAAGTATTCTTTTGGACGCATAAATATTAATACAAGTGGGTTCCCTGAATGGTGGAATGAGTTAATAGAATATAAACCGATTGAACGCTAATAACAACTTAGATATAATTAAATAACAGAAGGGTAACGCATCTTTTTTATAATATTAAGAAAAGGTCGCGTTACCCTTAATAATTGTTTAAACTAAGTAATAGGGAAAAGAGATTCAATAAACATATAATTAATTGTGTATGTGTCGAAATATTTCCGGAGTTAAAGTACTTTGCAAATAGTTTTATACAACAGGAATTTCACATCATCTATGGCAAATTTTCTTATTTGATTATTAAATCAAACAATATCCAGGAGATCTCATTTTAAATTATTTCTGTAAAGGAAATGTGCGTATTGTTTATAGAAATACTTTTGCACAAGGTTCAATGAAGAAGATACTGAAAAAGGTGTTGGCATTCAGTTAAATATAAAGACAAAGAATGCGTAGAGAAATGAGGGAGATTGTATGACATACTCTTGGCATCTCTTAAAATGACATTTTAGTAGCTGTTATTTGACATTTAAACTTTACTTTGTATGTTTATTTTATTTCGGTTAAATTCTATTAATTATTTATGTCTTTTTAACCCCCTATGGTTAATAAATATTTTAATTATCTCTTTTTTTATTATAATCACAGACATTGGGAAAGGTACATGTCAATCTTATCTTCTGCAAATTGTTCTCCTTATATCTAACAATTTCTCTAAAGCCAACCCCAGCCAGCTGGCAATTAATAATGGTGATAAAATTTGCCAGTGTAAAACTTTAAGGGCAAACATACTTTTTAATGAGTATGTTATAATATAAAACATAGGAATAATGAGAATGGGAGCAAAAATATAGTTAAATTTTATAGTAACTGATTTGACTGACAACATTGTATAAATTATGGAGTGGCTATTATGAAGAACATATTGATTGTAATATTGACAATATTCCTTATAATATTTTTTACTACTGGCTCTGTTTTTGGTCAGACCATAACCGAGAAGGCAACTTTTGCCGGAGGTTGTTTCTGGTGTATAGAAGCAGCCTTTGAGAAAGTCGAAGGGGTATTAAAGGCAATTTCCGGCTATACAGGTGGAAAAACGGACAATCCAACCTATGAAGAAGTATCTACCGGAAAAACCGGCCATTACGAAGCAGTGGAAGTTGTCTTTGACCCGGCAATGGTTTCTTTTGAAGAATTGCTGGCCGTCTTCTGGAAAAATATTGACCCTACTGATGTTGGCGGACAGTTTGCTGACCGGGGAAGTCAGTATCAGACTGCAATTTTTTATCACAATGATGAACAGAAATTAGCAGCCGAACTTTCAAAACAAGAATTACAAAATTCAGGCAGGTTTGATAGTGAAATTGTAACAAAAATATTGCCTGCAGCAGAATTTTATCCGGCAGAAGAATATCATCAGGATTATTTTCAAAAAAATCCTATAGGATACCAAATGTATCATATAGGTTCTGGTCGAGCAGATTATATTAAATCAAAATGGTCAGGAGATGCTATGGAAAACAAATGGGATGAACATTATCAAAAACCGTCTAAAGAAGAATTAGAGAGAATTTTAACACCGTTGCAATATGAGGTAACCCAAGAAAACGGCACAGAAAAACCCTTTCAGAATGAGTACTGGAATGATAAGAGAGAGGGGATCTATGTAGATATTGTTTCCGGAGAACCACTTTTTAGCTCTACAGATAAATTTGATTCCGGAACCGGCTGGCCCAGTTTTTTTAAACCAATTGATGAACATTTTATTATAAAAAGGGAAGATAAAAGTTATATGATGGTTAGGACTGAAGTGAGGAGTAGATATGCTGATTCCCACCTGGGACACCTCTTCAACGATGGCCCTGCTCCAACCGGATTGCGCTACTGTATCAATTCTGCCGCCTTGTGCTTTATACCAAAAGAAAGTTTAGAAAAAGAAGGATATGGGCAATACCACTTTCTGTTCGACAGGTAAACATTAATTCTTAATAAAGTAAAAGAATAGTTGAGAAAAAGTAAAGATGAGAGAAAGATGAGAAAGGAAATACATTTAGAGCATTCCAGCCTGAAATACCCCCTGCCTGAGCAATTTGTGCAGGAATTGTCTGAAGAGCTGGCATTTATGAATGAATACCCCAGTGGGGGCTCTTATAAAACCCTGTCTGCTAAATTAGCCGAATATACGGATATTGCACCGGATTGTATTCTACCTGCCAATGGTTCTGATGAGGTAATTGAGTCTATTACCCGAGCTTTTGGAAATAGATTAATCCTCATTCCCATTCCTACTTTTTCCCAGTATGAGGTTAGTGCAGAGCGAAATGGATTGAATAAAAAATTCGTCCCTTGTTTAGAGGGGCATAATTACCGCCTGGTTTATTGTGAAGAAGATTTGAAAAAAGCCAGCCTTATCTGGATCTGTAACCCTAACAATCCAACTGGTTCTTCTATTCCACGGGAGGAAATAAAAAGGGTATTAGATATTGCACCAGGGATTGTGGCGGTAGATGAGTGCAATTATGAATACTTAGGTGAATCAGTGGTGGATTTAATTGAGCAATATCCAAATTTAGCAATTTCCCGGAGTTTTTCAAAGAATTTTGGTCTGGCAGGGTTAAGACTTGGCTTTGCTGTTTCTTCATCCAAAAACATTGTTGAAATTGCCCGCTATGGACAACACTTTAGAGTAAATAAAATGGCAGAGAGGGCAGGTATTAAGGTATTAAAATATTTGGATTATTTTCAAAATATATGGCAGGAAATTGCCCGGACAAGAGACTTCTTTATTGCCGGACTAAAAGGTCTGAATATAATGGTCTTACCCTCTAAAACAAATTTTGTTTTAGTTGATTTTACTACTGAGGAAAAAGCCAGAAAGATATGGAATTTTTTAAGAGGAGAGAAAGTCTTTACCGTTGCCGGCTGGGAGCAGGAATTCTCAGGTCTCGATAACCAATACCTTCGTTTTACCATAAGTAACCAGGAAGAAATGTCCTTTGTCTTAGAACTACTGAAAAGATTTCCAGAAAATACTTCTTAGAATAATTTTTTTTAATTTTTAGGGAGACTTCCGCTAATTGAACAATTTTCACAATCAGCTAAAAAAAATCTTATTTATTTTTTCCCTATTACTGGTTGTATTAATACTTTCTTCAACTATATTTGCCAAGCAGGAGGATGAGGCTGCAAGAGCTGAGAAGCAGCTTAAAATTTTTCAGCTTTCTTATCTTTTAGAAAAAGACGGCGGATTTTCAGTCCAGAAGGCCTATTTTAACAATGCCCTTGCTTATCTGGAAAACGGGTATTCCAGTATGGCTATCACAGAATTAGAAAAAATTGAGTATAACAACCTGTATATTCCCTTCTATTTAAAAAGCCAGTTATTAAGCGCCCAATGCTATGAAAACTTAAAACGCTGGGAATCAGCAATAAGAATCTATGAGGACCTTCTTACCCTGGTGCCCGTTATACAGGAATATGTAATTTATTTGTTGGCACGAGCCTATCAGAATATAAAGGACATCAATAATGCTATAAAATCGTATTCAGAGATTATCGCACAATACCCCCAAAGTGCCTTGAGTCCTCTGGTACACTACCAGCTGGCATTGCTCTATCAGGAATCCAATCAGGAGGAGCTATTCTGGCAGGAATGTTATTTGGCGGTGGAGACTTCAGCAGAAGAAAAGTTTAAAGCAAAAGTTTTTATTAAAATGTGTGATACTTTATGGGAAGAAGGGGAATATCTCGATTCATTGAACTATCTGAGGGAAATCATAGAAAATCGTTATGAACGAGAAAGGATTTCCTGGCAGGAAAATTTATATATAAATAGATTTCAAGAGGTAAAAGAGAATATGCTGCTTGAGATACCGCCAGATTTGTCCTTATTTTTTGCTGAAACTATATTTAATTATGGCCGATATAAAATGGCAGAAATGGTTTATCAGGAAATGATTGAGAAATATGCCGGGCAGATTGATCTACCCCGAATACATTATCATAAAGCCAGGGCTATTTATTATCAGGGTGAGTACCAGAGGGCAATAGATGAGTGTCTTTATATCTTAGATAACTTTAAAGATACTGATAACCAGGAAGATGTAATAGTAAGAACTTTATATCTCTATGCCGGTGCACTACTCTCTACCGGGAATCGCAGCTGGGCTATTGAAAAGTATAGAGAGATAATAGAAAAGTTTCCAGAGCATTTTTTTGCCCAATTGTCCTATTTTCGTCAGTCAGAAATTGGCTTTTTGGAGAATAAGACGGAGGAAGGGATCTTGTATTTAAAGAAGCTGCTCCTTGATTTTCCGGAATCTTCGCTGGCGCAAGAGGCAGCCTGGGAATTGTCCCGTTATTATACCAATCAGAATTCTGTTTCTGAGGCATTGTACTATTATCAATTTATTTATGAGCATTTTCCCCAAGGCAATCAGGCAGATGATGCCTTATACTGGCTGGGGAAACTGTTATATCCCACGGATAAGGCGGAAGGGATGAAATGGTATGAACGTTTATTAACCCAATTCCCAGATAGCTATTATTCCTTTAGAATTCCGATAGAAATGAAAAGCGATGAACATAATCTGGAGAATATTATTGAACAATGTAAAACAATTACCCCTGATAGTTTTAAACAGAGCCATTTCCCTCAGGATAAAAGAGCCCAGTTAGCAACATATCGGGCAGAGCTACTAATGTTCCTTAAATTATATCAAGAATCTGTTCAGGAAATAAAAAATGCCTTAAAAAAGGAATCTGAAAACCTCTACTTACAACTTCTACTTATGCAGGTCTATGCTGAAGCCGGAGAATATTATCAGTCGGTCAGTTGTGCCCAGGCTATACTTGATTATCTATTGTCTGCTAATAACAGAGAGTTTCCTTTTATGGTGTGGCAATATGCCTTTCCTATTTTCTATGAGGAATATATAAAACAAACTGCCTCTTTATACCAGGTGGATCCCTATCTTGTTTGGTCCATTATGAGAGAAGAGAGTCATTTTAATCCTTATGCCGAATCAAGGGCAGGAGCCAGGGGGTTAATGCAGATCATTTTCTCTACCGGTGAATGGATTTCTCAAAAACTCAATTATAAGGAGTTTGAATATGATTCACTCTTTGAACCGGAACTTAATATTAATTTAGGAAACTGGTATTTAAAATATTTACAGGAAAGGTTTAATATGAACACTTTTTTGATTATTTCGGGGTATAATGCTGGTCCGGGCATTACTGATAAGTGGGTAGAAACAACCGATATGAGCGATATAGATGTTTTTATTGAAAATATTCCCTATAAAGAGACAGCCGAACATATTAAAAAAGTTATGCGTTCCTATCTTATCTATAAAATTATTTATTAAAATTACAAAAACTAAGATAAAGATAGACCTAAATTTGACAATACCATAAAAAAACCATAGAATAGACAATAATAATTAAATATTTTTATTTTTTCAGGTCTTTATAATAAAACAGTCCAGGATAAAGTGAGAGAGATGAGCATACGGACCTTGGACTTTATTACCTATAAGGACACTGATTTAGCGCTAAGAGATACTAAAACTTTTTCTATTGTAGAGAGGAGAAGATAATGGAAGAATATCTAACTGCAAAACAAGTAGCAGAATATCTGCAGGTTAAACCTCTGACCATCTACCAATGGGCAAGAGAGGATAAAATACCAGCTATAAAGATCGGAAGAATATGGCGTTTTAAAAAAGAAGCTATTGATACCTATCTGGAAGAACAATTGCACCAGAAAGGAAGTAAATAATAGAACAGTCTACCTGAAAGATTCTCTCTCGGGGTGCTGTATTTAGAGACGTTATGTCTGGTATAGCTCTCTATATATTAATGTACTATAAATAAAATTTCTAAATTTCTTGCATTTTTTTCAAAGAATATAATATAATGGTAAAAAGATAAAATTCTTCCTTATTTTGACTTACCCAACTTAAAAATAGAATATCTCTTCTTGTAACCCAGTCGGAGATACAATAATTAAATTTAATTTATTAGGTGTTATAGAAGGATGGATTGCCAAAAAGAAGCTTTTATCTGTAAAACTGGGCTAATACCATTGTTATTGCTAACCATTCTTTTTCTAACCAGTTTTACTTTTGTCGCTTTAGCTCAGGATTATATAGATTACGAGATACAAAAAGGTGATTGCCTCTGGTCAATTGCCCGGCAATTTCAGTTATCCATACAGGAAATTGCCCAAACAAACAATATTGATACCAAAGAAACCCTGCACCCTGGGCTTCTCTTGAAAATTCCCCAAAGTGAATCAGGTTCCCTTATTACGGCAGAATCAGCTCAAATGATCATACATACTGTTAAAAAAGGAGAGAGTCTCTGGGAGATTGCCCAACAATACCACCTGTCATTGGAACAGCTGTCCAAAGCAAATGAATTAAAACAACCCAACTCATTGTATATTGGACAGGAGGTTAAAATTCCCATTAGTAATAGCAACAATAATGATATATGTATCAGTGATAATGATTCTACAGGTACTGATAGTCAGGCCATATTATCTTTCCAGGAAGAGAAAGCCAGTCTGAAAGAAATTAGCACCGAATTAAATCTTGAATTCAAAGAATCAGTCAATGAAATTGAATATGTGGTAAAACCAGGAGAAAACCTCTGGACTATTGCTCAAAATTACCAGGTTTCCCTGAAAGAACTTTCTCAAGCCAATGGTTTGGAGAATGAAGAAAGATTAACTATTGGTCAGATTATTAAAATACCTTTGTGGGAAAAAAGCAGCGATAATAAAGAAAAAGCAGGCCAGAAAGAGGAGAAAGAACCTGAGGGCAGCTATATAGAACATATTGTATTATATGGGGAGACTATCTCTACTATTTCCCAGAAATACCATACTCCTGTTGAAACAATCTGTCAGCTTAACCAGATTACTACCAGAGATTATATTTACCCCGGTCAGAGACTTAAAGTTAAAGTAAATGGGCAGATTCCTCCTGAATTAGCACAACTCCCGGGAGAAGAAAAGAAAGAAAATAGTATTCAAGCTGATAAAGAAATAGCAGAAACAGAGACTGTTTACTATACTGTTAAACCGGGGGATACCTTATGTGGTATTGCCCAAAAATATGCTGTTTCGGTAGAGGGAATTGTGGCGGTTAACTACCTGATCAATAAAGATAAATTATCTGTGGGTCAGAGGTTGCAGATACCGGCTATAGGTGGAAAAAATATAAAAACATCGGTGGTTGAATATACCGTTGCCAAGGGAGACACTCTATCCAGCATTGCCCAGAAGTTTAACATAAGAATGTACGATATTATGAGTTTGAATGATTTAGAAAATGTGAACAGACTCTCTGTTGGTCAAAAGTTAAACATACCTGCTTCTGCCACCGCTGCTGATCAGGGTGTTAGCAGTACCTCTGTTTCACAGGCAGCTGAGAGAAAGGATGTCGTATATTATGTCCAGAAAGGTGACACTCTCTGGCGTATTGCACAGCAATACCAGGTTAGCCTGCAATCCATCACCAGTACGAATGGCATTTCTGAAAACAGCAGATTATCCGTGGGGCAGAAACTGGTTATACCCAATGCTCGCGGTAGTTCCGGCTCCAGCACCTCTCTTTCTTTTGCCTGGCCAATAAAGGGTTTGATTACTTCACATTTTGGGAACAGAACTTTTGGCGGAAGGCGTGATTATCATACCGGTATTGATATAGATGGTCGAACAGGGGATTCTGTCAGAGCCGCCGAAAGCGGTAAAGTTAGTTTTTCTGGACGTATCAGTGGATATGGTAACATTATCATAATTGATCATCCGGGAGGATATTCTACTGTTTATGCTCATAATTCTGCCAATTTAGTTCAAAAAGGGCAAAGTGTCAGTAAGGGTGAAGTTATTGCCCGACTTGGTGCCACAGGCAATGCTACAGGTTCACACCTCCATTTTGAAGTCAGGGAAAATAGCAAACCGGTTAACCCCTTAAACTACTTACCGTAGATTTTAGATAAATATTTTACATGAGAACAGTGTAAAATTTTTTATCAATTATCTAATTATTACAACTATTATCTCTACAGTTTTAATTTAAAAAATATTTTTGCGGAAGATCAGCACTTATTTTATAATTGTATTAAATCATGCTTCACAGAAAAATCTAAAATTTAAATGAAGATATTAAGGGCAATTTCAGAAGAAAGATAAAAAATAACAAAAAAAGGGAGTTATGATAATGAATAGGGAAGACAACATAATCAAAGGAAAAAGTATTGCTGATGCTATTGGTGAGGAATTGAAGTTAGATTCTGCTCAATTCTTCCAAAAAACAGCTATGAAACCAAAACTTTCGGTGGTTATTGTAGGTGATGACCCTGCTGCTTTGTTTTACGTTCGTATGATTGAAAAGAGTTGCCAGAAGGTCAATTTTGATTTTGAAAAACATGCCCTATCTGGACAAACAACTGAAGAACAATTATTGGACTTATTAGACCAACTAAATAAAGACAGAGCAGTTCATGGTATAATCGTTCAGACTCCTCTTCCCAAACCTATCAATGAGGATAAAATACGCGAAGCATTATCTCCCGCTAAGGATGTGGATTGTTTTAATCCGGTTAATATGGGTAAACTGGCCATGGGGAATCCCGATTTTTTACCCTGTACACCTGATGCAGTTTTTGAGATCTTAAAAAGGGAGAAGATTGAGGTTGAAGGCAAGCATGTAGTTATTGTTGGTAGAAGTAGTGTGGTGGGCAAACCCCTGGCTCTTATCCTGCTTTTAAAGATACCTAATGCCAATGCCACAGTTACTATTTGCCACTCCAGAACGAAAGATCTGGCTTCTTTTACACGGAAGGGTGATATTGTAGTGGCAGCTGCAGGTTCTATCAGGTTAATTAAAGGGGAAATGATTAAAGAGGGCACCATAGTCATAGATGTGGGTACCAATGAAGAGGAAGGGAAATTGGTGGGAGATGTTGATTTTGAAGAAGTTTCTCCACTTGCCTCCAAAATTACTCCCGTTCCTGGTGGAGTGGGGCCGATAACCAATATGATGCTTATGAAAAACACCCTGCTGGCAGCAGAAAGACAACTGCTCAGGTAGTGTCAAAAAAAAGCCAAATCATTAAATACTTTTTTAATAATCATTCATAATATAATTATCACATCTATTGGTGATTATTATCTTTCCTCGTTCGTCTTAATTTTTCCAGGTTAATCATTAAGGCGGTAATATCAGAGGGGGTTATCCCTGGTATCCGGCTGGCCTGGCCCAGGGATAACGGCCTTATTTCCGAAAATCTTTGTCTACCTTCATGAGAGATTCCGTAAACTTGAGAGTAATCAATATCAACAGGGATTTTGTAATTCTCATTCTTTTTAAATCTTCTCACTTCCTCTTCCTGTCTGGCAATATAACCGGAGTATTTTACTTGAATTTCCACCTGGTTGATTACTTCTGAGTTTAATTGTGGCCTCTCCTCATCTAAAACCGCAGTATTACTGTAATTTAAACCGGGGCGGGTGATTAAATCGGCTAAAGTAATCTGTTTTTGAATTGATGGAGTATTAAGCTGTTCCAGTTTTTTATTGGTGTCCTCATTGGGATATACCTTCACATCATTTAATCTTTTTATTTCCCGTTCTATAGATTCTTTTTTTGCTAAAAATTTTTCATATCTCTCCTTTGAGATCAAACTATACTTATAGCCATAGGGAGTTAATCTTAAATCAGCATTATCCTGTCGCAGCAAGAGGCGGTATTCGGCCAGTCCAGTCCTGAGGCGATATGGTTCATTTACACCTTTGGTAACCAGGTCATCTATTGCTACTGCAATATAGGCTTCTGAGCGATCCAGAATAAAAGGTTCTTCTTTATTTAGCAGCTGAATCGCATTAATTCCCGCAATCAGACCCTGTTCAGCAGCCTCCTCATAGCCAGATGTTCCATTAACCTGTCCTGCTAAAAACAAACCTTTAATCTTTTTAGTCTCCAGGGAATATTTTAGCTGAAAAGGCAGGATAATATCATATTCTATTGAATATCCATATCGGACAATTTCACAATTTTCCAGCCCCTTAACGGTTTGTAATGCCTCCAACTGGGCAATAGGAGGAAGGCTGGTAAAAAATCCCTGTACATAAATCTCTTCACCGGTAACACTTTCCGGTTCCAGGAATAGTTGGTGGGTATTATGGTGTGGGAAACGAACAACTTTATCCTCAATGGTAGGGCAATATCTGGCAGAAGTACTTTCAACAGCACCACTTAGCAGAGATACCTGCTTAAGGTATTTTTCAATTACCTGTTGGGTCTTTAGGTTAGTTCTAGCGATATAGACACTATGTTCATTATAAACCTTCTTTTCCGAATCAAAAGAGAAGGCGAGTGGCTCATCAGCGCTTTTCTGTTCACCCAATTCAGAAAAATCAATACTTCTTCTATTAATGCGTAGAGGAGTAGAAGTATTAAACCGCGTTGTCTTAAAATCTAATTCTTTGAGCTGATTAGCCAGCTCAACAGAGGCTAATTCTCCTGCCCGACCGGCACTAAAACACACTTTTCCTATATAAATCTTACCATCTAAAAAGGTACCAGCAGTTAAAATAACAGCAGGTGCAAAAATTTGCATACCTCCCTGTGTTTCAACTCCCTCAATGGTATCCTCTTTAATTAATAACTTACAGACCATTTCCTGAAGCAGTGTCAGATTTGGTTCCTTTTCGATGGTTTTAATCATCTCTCTCACATATCTGTTCTTATCCACCTGTGCCCTTAATGCCCACATAGCCGGTCCTTTGCTGGTATTGAGCATACGAATGTGCAGAGTACATTTATCGGTATTTTTTGCTAACTCTCCACCCAAAGCATCAATCTCCCTTGCCACATGTCCCTTACCAGGACCTCCGATAGCAGGATTACAGGGCAGTAGGGCAATATTATCCATATTGGAGGTGACCAGCAAGGTCTTAGCACCACGGCGTGCTGCTGCTAGACCCGCCTCACAACCAGCATGCCCAGCCCCAATAACTATAACATCATACTTAAAGTGTGGTACAAACAAATTTTCATCCTCAAAAAATTTCCATCGTTCCAATAAAAAAAGATAACCTATGTTAATTAATTCATATATTTTTTCTTTTAATTCTAAGGATTAAAGTTTTTTAATTACTATTATAAATGTCTTTCCTTTTTTTGTCATTGCCAACTAAATGTTTTAATATTAAAAGTGTCTTTTCATAAAAATATTAACAACATTCTTAAAAAATAAATAACTATAACATTTGATAGTTTCAGTAAAAAATGTAATATTTGGTTAGTTAACATGGTCAGTTTTTTAATCTGACTCTATTTTTTTGTTGCCTCAAATGTGCTATTATGCTATACTTTAATCGGAGAGATGACCGAGAGGCCGAAGGTGGTTGCCTGCTAAGCAATTGAGCGGATTTTAAGTCCGCTCCGAGGGTTCGAATCCCTCTCTCTCCGCCATTTTTTTATTTTTACTATTTTTAAAAAAGGATCAAATTGAAATCATGCCTCATCAGCATTCTTTGAAGGATGTTATTATTAGGAATGATTTTCAGTATGGAGACCTGGGGATAGTGCTATCAATGCATGGTGAACTGTACCATAAAGAATACCAGCTGAACCATGAGTTTGAAGCATATGTAGCCGAAGGAATTGTGGAGTTTGCCAGACAATATCAGGAAGGAAGAAGCAGGCTGTGGATTGCCGAGGATAAGGGGAAAGCAATCGGTACGGTGACTATAATGGAAAGGTCACCCCAGCAAGTTCAATTTCGCTGGTTTTTAATTCATCCTGACTATCGAGGAATAGGGCTGGGAAAAATATTGGTGGAAAAAACTATCGCTTTTAGCCAGGAAGCTGGCTACCATAGTATTTATCTTTGGACCTTAGAGCACCTAACTGCAGCCAGGATTCTTT
This sequence comes from Candidatus Atribacteria bacterium, assembly GCA_029556475.1. Lineage (GTDB taxonomy): Bacteria > Atribacterota > Phoenicimicrobiia > Phoenicimicrobiales > Stramentimicrobiaceae > Stramentimicrobium. Next base: position 8,535 of record JAKQEP010000122.1, on the reverse strand, counting down.
ATAAGAGATTCGGATTTAAACTGGATGACAAAAAAACACACTTTTTATGGGGTCAAAACCTAACAGAAGAACGTTACCTTTTGAATCTTAAAAAATAAATAGTATAAACGCTTTTTATAAATCAGGAGGAACCTGTTAATGGCGAAAAAACTTTATCGTTCTAAAAAAGATAGCATTATTGGTGGAGTTTGCGGAGGAATTGCCGAATATTTTGAGATTGACCCAACCTTAATCCGACTTTTAGCAATACTGGTAGTTTTTCTTGGCGGAGTGGGGGTCATCGCTTATATAATTGCCTGGATTATTATTCCCCTGAATCCCGAAGAGTTGCCGGTACAAGAGAAGGATTATTCCAGCTCAGATGGTCATGAGGGCAGAAATAAAAATATCTGGGGAGGAGTAATACTTATTATGTTAGGACTATTCTTTTTAGCTAAAAGTTTCTTTCCCCATTTTGTTCTGGTCAAATTCTGGCCTGTTATTCTGGTTATAGTGGGTATTGGGTTAATAATTCAATCTCTTACCCGAAACAAATAACCTTAGATATCTTTTTTAATTAATAATCTCTCCCTTTTCCCCACTTTAATTATCAATTCATATAAGCAGAATGTATAATAATATAAGAATTCCTAAAATAGTGAAACGTGTTCTATCATTGTTTTATACAGATTGAATTCGGCTACAGGGGAAGGCGAATGTAGTAGTTAGATAACCTGGTAATTTTTTCTTACTTTTCATAGGGTGAGATATTCTATATCCCATGTTCTAGCTACTAAGATAATTGTGAACATAGGGTTTATAGTTCATAGTTTATAGTTAATAATAAAATTCAAAGTAGTTATAGGTAAAATAGAAAGTATAAAAACAGAGGTCAAACTACTAAACTTTCGGACTAAAAACTAAAAACCAAAAACTAAAAACTTGTCAACCATCCCAATGGTTGACATAGGCACTAAGGAGAAAAAGATGAAGTTTCCGGCATCAAAAACTAAAATTGTATGCACTCTTGGCCCATCTTCTCATAGCAAAAAAGTTATCAGAAAATTAGCTATGGCCGGTATGAATGTTGCCCGTATTAATTTAGCTCATGATACTTTGGAATTTCACCGGGAAACATTATCCCATATACGGGAGATAGAAAAAGAACTAAAAATCTCCATACCGGTAATGATGGATATTCCCGGGCCTAAAATCAGAATTGGTGAGATAGAAAATGGTCCTATTCTCTTAAAGAAAGGTCAAACTATAAGATTAACAACTCGTGATATCAAGGGTAATGGTTCTATAATCCCAGTTGAATATAAAAACCTGCTTCAGAGTGTCAGGGTTAACAGCTTAATTTACCTCTATGACGGCTTTATTCAATTGCTTGTTACCGATATTTCTAAGGAAAATGATGTGGTAATCTGTCGAGTTTTAATTGGAGGGAAAATAGATTCACACAAAGGACTAAACCTACCCAAGGCAAATATTTTGCTGGAGCCGGTAAGTGAGCAGGATTTAGAATTAATATCATTTGGACTGGAAGAAGGTGTCAACATATTTGGCATCTCCTTTGTAGAAAAAGCTGAGGACATAATAAAAGTAAAAGAATATGCCCGTAAAAAGGGAAAGGAAATTTTTACAGTTGCTAAAATTGAACGGGAAGAGGCATTGAAAAATATAGAAGAGATATTATTGGTGAGCGATGCTATTATGGTTGCCCGAGGTGACCTGGGTGTTCAGGTTAGCATTGAAGAGATACCGGTCATACAAAAAAACCTCATTATGCGGGCCAATAAAATGAGCAGACCGGTAATAACTGCAACTCAGATGCTGGTTTCAATGACCGAAAATATTCGCCCTACTCGTTCAGAGGTAACAGATGTGGCTAATGCCATACTGGATGGTACCGATGCTACTATGCTTTCAGAAGAGACCGCTGTGGGTAAATATCCGGTGGAGGTAACGAAAATGATGGCTGATATTGCTGTTACTACCGAAAAAAATTATCGTGGCTTTCAAAGTCATGCTTCCTGCTATGACAGTTTACGCTCTGCCTTCTGGGAGGAGAAACCATCTGTTGAGGATGTTATTTCATTACATACTTTGGACAGCAGTCAGATATTTGAAGCAAAATATATTGTGACACCTACCGAGAGCGGCAACACTGCCAGGAGAATTTCCCGGTTGAAACCACATTGCTGGATACTGGCCTTTACTGCCAATCCGGATATTGTTCGTTTTTTAACCTTTTCATATGGTGTTTTTCCTTTTCTTATTTCCAAGGCAAGTTTGGATATGTTTGGGAACATTATGGATTTTCTTAAAGAGAAAAGACTGGTTAAAAAGAGGGATTATGTAATTTTAACTGAGGGTACCATCAGAAAAAAGACAGGAGGCACCGATTCACTTAAAATAATACAGGTTGATTAGAATTTTAGTTTTGCCTGGCTACCTACTATTGCTTTCTATAATATTATAAAATGATATAAAATAAGAAATAGATTTACAATTTAGACGCCATTTGTTTTCAGAGTTTTGAAGTATGAGAAAACTTTATCGATAAGGAGAAGGATGGATACACTCAAGCAGACCCAAAACCTAAATAAGGGGAAAATAATAGCCATCAGAGGAAGTGTTTTAGATATTCAGTTTTTAAAAAGGCTTCCAGCAGTTAATAATCTGTTACAATGCGGGGAGGTGTTTATTGAAACTATACTACATCTGAATGACAGAACCATCAGGGGTATTGCTTTAACTTCCACACAGGGATTAAAAAGAGGAGATAAGGTCATTGATTATGGCAGTCCCTTAACTGTGCCGACCGGTGAGAAGCTGCTGGGCAGAATTTTTAATATATTCGGGGAAACTATTGATGAGGGAGAAAAGCTTGATATTCCTCCATCTCAGAAAAGGGCTATTTATGGTAAATCTGTTCCTTTAGCAGAGCGTTCTACCAAAATTGGAGTCTTTGAAACGGGTATAAAAGCTATCGATGTCCTTGCTCCATTGGGGCGCGGAGATAAAGCGGGGTTATTTGGTGGTGCAGGGGTAGGCAAAACTGTACTTATCATGGAGATGATTCACAACATGGCAGTTGGTTATCAGGGAGTCAGCCTCTTTTGCGGTATTGGAGAGCGTTCCCGGGAAGGTGAGGAGCTTTTTCGGGAAATGAGAGATTCAGGTGTTCTGGGTAGAGCAGTGATGATTTTTGCCCAGATGAATGAACAGCCGGGTGCTCGCTTTAGAGTTGGCCATGCCGCTCTCACCATAGCGGAATACTTCCGTGATGAACAAAAACAGGATGTTCTTCTGCTTATTGATAATATATACCGGTTTGTCCAGGCCGGTTCAGAAGTATCCGGACTATTGGGAGAATTACCCTCCAGGGTAGGGTATCAGCCGACCTTAGCCAGTGAGATAGCTGATTTAGAAGAGCGCATTAGCAGTTCTGCATCCGGTTCCATCACCTCTATTCAGGCTGTATATGTGCCTGCTGATGATTTCACCGATCCGGCAGCTGTACATACCTTCAGCCACCTTTCAGCATCCATTGTGCTTTCCAGACAGAGAGCCAGCCAGGGATTATATCCGGCAGTTGAACCGCTCAAATCAAATTCCAGTATTCTTACTACTACCATTGTAGGCAAAAGACATTATCAGATTGCACATCAGATAAAACAGACTCTCTCCGAATATGAGGAACTGAAAGATATTATTGCTATGTTAGGATTGGAAGAATTGTCCAAAGAAGACCAGAATATAGTAAACCGAGCCAGAAGATTGGAAAGATTCCTCACCCAGCCCTTTGTAACTACGGAACAATTTACCGGGAATGCCGGGCGGAGAGTATCATTGAGAGAAGCATTAGATGGATGTGAGCAAATTTTAAATGATGAGTTTTATGATTATCCGGAGAGCGCTTTATATATGATAGGGTCCATCGATGAGGCGAAGAGGTTATGAATCTGACTATTCTGCTGCCAGAAAAGACTTACTGGCAGGGCAAAGTGAAAAAAGTTGTGGGAGAAGCAAAAAATGGCTCTTTTTGCCTTCTTCCGGCACATATTGATTTTGTAACTATTATGGTCCCTGGTATCTTTTATACTGTTACAGAAGAGGATCAGGAAATCTATATAGCCATCAATGAGGGGGTTCTATTAAAAACCGGTAGAGAGGTTACCTTAGCTACCAGAAATGCTGCCAAAGGGGACAGTCTGGGTAGTCTGAAAAAGCAAGTAGAAGAGGATTTTAAAAGGATTAATCAGCAGGACAGAAGGGCTAACCAGGCCCTGCAAAAATTAGAAGCTGATTTTGTGAGAAGATTTTTGGATTTAGAAGCCTATGGATAAAAAAAGCGAACATTCAGATATTAAAAAAGAAGAAGAATTTATGAATGAGATTGAAAGTAAGGAAAAAAGAAAGATAAGAGCTCAGAGTAAAAAAAATCGGGCTATCTGGATGGGATTTGGCTTATTCGGTGTTGTGGGATGGTCTGTAATGATTCCCACCATTATAGGAATTATCATAGGATTATGGTTGGACAGGAAATTGACCGGACGGATATCCTGGACTTTGACCTTTCTCATTTTAGGCATTGCCTTGGGTTGCTGGAATGCCTGGTATTGGGTACAAAAGGAACGCAAGCTGATTGAAAAAGAGAGAGAAGAAGAATAGAGAGAGGGAGTAAAAATAATTAATCAATTCTTTTTTATAGTTTTAGGTTGTTTATCAGGTTTATTCTATTTTGGTGGGCTCTGGCTTACCTTGTGCCATATGAGTAAGGCAAGATATCCTATTGTGCTAACCATACTCAGCTATGTTATTAGAACTGCCATTATTTTTGTGATATTATATTTTATTGCCCGCTCAGGAAAGTGGGCTTCTATTCTATTCTGGCTAATGGGATTTATTGTAACCAGAATAGTATTAGCCAGTCTCTTAAAAGGAAACTATCTGGACAAGAAGAAGTTTTCTTCTGATAAAGTACGGCAAAAAGAAGGGGAGGAATAAGAAATGAAAATTACCCCTGATCACATAATATACTGGCAGTGGGAGGGATTTAACCTAAATGCCACTATCGTTTTTACCTGGCTGGTGATGCTGGTTCTGGTTTTGATTAGCTGGTTGGCTACCAGAAATCTGGTTGTAAAACCTAAAATGAGCCGCTGGCAAGTCTCTTTAGAGGTGGTAATTGGTTTTATCCGTGAACAGATTAGAGAGATTACCCAGCAGAATCCTGACCCGTTTATTCCTTTTTTGGGAAGCCTCTTTTTATTTATCTCTCTTTCCAATCTGCTGGATATAATTCCAGGGTTTCGTCCGCCAACCGGTTCACTTTCAACAACAGCGGCACTGGCTATTTGTGTCTTTTTTGCCATTCCCATCTATGGAATTTCAAGGATTGGCGTGAAAAAATATCTCAAACAGTATCTGGAACCATCAGTTCTGATGCTGCCCTTTAATATCATCGGGGAGTTTTCACGGACTTTAGCCCTGGCAGTACGGCTCTTTGGAAACATTATGAGCGGCTCCTTGATTGCCGGAATTCTATTGATTATAGCTCCTCTATTTCTTCCCGTTATTATGCAGGTATTTGGACTGTTAATAGGTCAGATACAGGCTTACATATTTACCATTCTTGCTACGGTTTATATAGCATCTGCAGCACAGGCGGAGAATGAACTACAAATGAAAAAAGGAAAGGAAGGAAGTGAAAATAATGAGTAGTGTTGATTTAATTGCAGTCGCCTCAATTTTTACAGCCGGGATTACTATGGCTATCGGCTCCATAGCTCCTGCTATCGGAGAGGGTTTAGCTTTAGCCAGGGCACTTGGTGCCATTGCCCAGCAGCCTGATGAGGCCAATACCATCACCAGAACGTTATTTGTGGGCATGGCTATGGTCGAATCCACGGGAATTTATTGTCTGGTAATTTCTATAATTCTTATCTTTGCCAATCCCTTCTGGAATTATATTTTAAGTCAATAGGGGAAGATTATGATAGTTGATCTATTTACAGTCATAGTTCAAATTGTTAACTTTCTGATCCTGTTATTCCTGCTCAAAAAATTTCTTTTTAACAGGATAATAAATATCATAGATGAGAGGGAGAATCAGATTGGCAAGCAATTTGCTGAAGCTGAGCAGAAAGAAAAAGATGCAAAACTGGAACTTGAGAAACAGAGAAAAGGCAGAGAGAAACTGGAAAGGGAATGGGAAGATAATCTGATAAAAATAAAAAGAGAGATTGAAGCAGAGCGGGGAAAAATGATGGAGGAGGCTAGAGTCGCAGTCAATGAGGCACAGGGGGAATGGGAAAGAGCTATACGTGCCCAGCGTGACGCTTTTTTGAAGGAGTTGAGGAAGCTTTCCTGCCAGCAGGTATTCCTGATCTCTAAAAAAGTATTAGCTGATCTGGCTGATAACAGATTAGAAGATCAGTTAATCAACAGTTTTATTGCTCAATTGGAAGGATTGGATGGGCGTCAAAGGCAGGAATTTAAAAGAGATGAGTTTAAAGGGTCAGGCGGGCAAATCAGGAAGAATAAAGTAGAAATAAATACCGCCTTTCCCTTAAGTGAAGAAGCAAAGGATTTACTGATAAGGAAGGTTAAACAATTGGTAGATAGGGATGCACTTCCTGTTTTTTATGTTTATCCGGACCTTATTTGTGGAATTGAATTAAAAACGGAGAGTAAAAAGATTGCCTGGAGTATGGAGCATTATTTAGATCTGTTGGAGATGGGATTCGAAGATATTTTTATGGGAAACAAAGAGATTGTCAATTTAAAAGATAAACAGGATATTACCTAGTTTCCCTTTGTTGGGAGATGTTGGAATTTAATAAAAAAACATTTGTGACTGGTTTTAGAAAAAAAAGTGAAAAAAGACAATAATCCAATTTTATTGGGAAAAGAAATAAAAAAAACATTTATCTCTCTGGATGAGGCAGTAAAAAATTTTAAAGCTGTACTGGATATTCAGGAGATCGGTATAATTACCTCAGTAGGTAAAGGAGTTGTTAGAGCAAATGGTCTACCCAATGCCAAATCAGGAGAGATAGTGACCTTCAAGGGTGGAAACTTAGGTATGGTCTTTAACCTGAATCCCGATAGTGTTGATATTATACTTTTAGATAAATCCAAAACCCTGTCTTCCGGGGATGAGGTAAGAAGAACTAATCGGGTAATGGATGTACCGGTGGGAGAGGCGCTGCTGGGTCGTATTATCGACCCTGCCGGGAGACCTCTTGACGAGAGAGGTCGGATAAATTATGTGGAAAGATTGCCGGTTGAACAGGAAGCACCACCTATTATGCATCGTGACCCGGTAAATGTCCCACTACAAACAGGATTATTGGTTGTTGATGCTCTGGTACCTGTGGGCAGAGGTCAGCGTGAACTGATTCTGGGTGACAGGCAAACCGGTAAAACTGCTATTGCTGTTGATACAGTATTGAATCAGCAGAAAGGCGATGTTATATGTATCTATTGCTCTATCGGTCAAAAGCTATCTTCAGTTACCAGGGTTATTGCTAAATTAAAAGAATCAGGAGCAATAGACTATAGCATTGGGGTAATAGCATCGGGAGAAGATACTCCCGGCTTGAATTATATTGCACCATATGCTGCTACCAGCATTGGGGAATATTTTATGAGAAAGGGCAAAGATGTACTTATCATCTATGATGATTTGACCCATCATGCCCGTTCATACCGGGAATTATCTTTATTGATGAGAAGACCGCCGGCAAGGGAGGCCTATCCCGGTGATATATTTTATATCCATTCCCGCCTTTTGGAGAGGGCTACTCACTTAAAGAGCAAATATGGAGGCGGGTCACTCACCGCTCTGCCCATTATTGAAACAGAAGCCCAGAATTTGTCCGCCTATATTCCTACCAATTTGATTTCTATTACTGACGGACAAATTTATCTGTCACCGCAATTATTTCAAGCCGGTATTTTGCCGGCTGTTGATGTAGGGAAATCGGTGTCGCGGGTAGGAGGAAAGACTCAATTAGCAGCCTATCGCAAGGTAGTAGGTGATTTAAGGCTGAGTTATTCTCAATTTCAGGAATTAGAAATTTTTTCCCGCTTTGGCACTCAATTAGATGAAAATACTGAAAAGATATTGGTAAGGGGCAGAAGAATTAGAGAGATTTTAAAACAAAACCAATATCATCCCTATTCGGTTTTAGAACAGATAATCTTTTTACTGGCTATTTCTTATGGTTTGCTGGATGGGATAGAGGAATCTGCGGTTTCAGAGTTTAAAAGATTGATAAGAGAAAAGAAGGAAGACCGGTTGGTCGGGATTGAGGAACGGATTAATAATAATGAATTATTATCCCCACAGGATGAAGATATACTGATAGATTATGTTAAAGAAATTATTCAGTCTATGGTTCAAGGGCAATAATTATGCAGATGCTGGAGAGTATTAGACGAAAAATTGAAAGCGCTGAAGACCTTTACTCAGTTGTTAAGACTATGAAGACACTTTCAGCGGTGAATATCCATGTCTTTGAAAGGGCAGTACAGGCGATT
>JAKQEP010000119.1 GCA_029556475.1 Candidatus Atribacteria bacterium | reverse complement strand
CGGCTTCAACGGCCGAGATACTTCCTGTGACCCCTAACACGATCCCCTTTCCTCCCAACTTGTTTGACTTAGTTCCTTTTATCGACTTTCTATGCATCACAATAGTAATCGCCTAAATCTTTATAAAAATTGTTGTTATCTTGATTAAATAGGCGATAAATTACAGGATACTGGGGTAAAAAATCAATAAGTTCTCCCAAAATATATTAAAAAATTTAAAGGCAATAAGGGTATTTTATGTATAATGCAGAATATTATGTTCCTTCACATATAACAGGATTTTTTGTTCCGTTCTTTAGTGATGACTTTTTAAAAACAGGCTCAACCGGTGCAGGCGTTTCCCTATCTTTGGGCCTTAAAACTAAGGTAGAGGTAAGAGACGGGAATGGTGCAGTTGGTGTCTATTTAAACGGGAGCAAAAAATCAAGGAAAAGCACAACTGTGTCTTTTAGATGTATCGACTTAATAGAGAAAAGATATCCAAAATCTTTGGAAAATAAAGATATTCTAATAGAACATGAAAGTGACGTGCCCATAGACTCTGGGTTTGGTGCATCGGCTTCAGCTGCTCTCGGGATATGTTTTTCAATTAAGGATTTTTTAGGAATTTCGTCAAATGAGTGTGTAAGAATTGCCCATGAGACTGAAGTAAAAAATTTAAGTGGGCTTGGGGATGTTGTGGCGGAAGTAAAAGGTGGGATTGAAATAAGAAAAACTCCGGGTGTCGAGGGGATACACGAAAACATCCCAACTAATGGCCTAAAAGTATTAGGGGTAAGCCTTGGAGCAAAAAGGACAGAAAGTGTCTTAAAAAATTCTGAAAAGATTAAGATAATTGAGAAATGTGGGACTAAAATGTTAAAAAAGCTTATCAGCGAGCCAAGTGTTGAAAGGCTTATGGAGTGCTCAAGGACATTTACCTATAAGACAGAACTTATGTCTAGAGAAGTCCTAGATTTAGTTGAAATGATAAGTGAGATTAATACCTACAACGCAGCCGGGATTATGATTGGTGAAGGCGCGTTTACATTTATTAATGAGGAAGATCAAATTAAAGTATTGGATAGTTTAATGGATGTAAAAGGGGACATAATTTTTTCCCCAATTGCTTCAGGCCTGATATAGGTGCTATAAATGGACATACCAAAAAGTCACCCACGATACGAATCCCTCCTATTGAGGGAGAAGGTAAAGGACTGCCTAAAAGATGGGGTACTCTCAGAGGTAGGCATAGCGGCACACGGCAGGGGGGAAGCTTTTGATTACTTTTTAGGGGAAAAAACTACTAAAGAAGCTAAGATGGCCATAAAGGCTGCTGCTGTGATGTTATGCAGGGCTAAAAATCCCGTAATATCTGTAAACGGAAATATTGCATGCCTTGTCCCAAAGGATATTGTAGAGCTG
>JAKQEP010000107.1 GCA_029556475.1 Candidatus Atribacteria bacterium | reverse complement strand
AGGGCTCACAAGGAGTTAGAGCTAATGTACACACAAGCAAAACAAGGAAGGAAGACGAGTGATTATTTGAATTGAACCGCCGTATGCCGAACGGCACGTACGGTGGTGTGAGAGGGGGAAGAGATTTCCCCCTACTCGATTTGGGTCCAAAATAATGAGGGCAGAAAAGGATTCTACAGAAAAAGGAGAGGGCGAGTGTTGAAAGAGCAATTGTATACTTTGCTGCTTCTTCAAAAGATAGATAATGAGATAGCTATCGAAGATGCCAGACGCAGGTGTTTACCGAACCGCATTGGGGATAAAGAAAGCCAGATAACTAATTTGGAAAATAGATATCAACAGGAGAAAAACGGTTTAAAAGAAATACAGTCAAAAATTAAAAGAAGAGAAATGGATGCTAAGGCCATAAATGATAAGATTGAAAAGAATAAAAATGAACTATATGGCGGCAAAATCAGTGATATTAAGGAATTAAAACAGCTGCAAAAAGTGATAGAATCGCTTCAGGAAGAGCAAGACAAAGTTGAAGAAGATCTGTTAACCATTATGGATATAGAAGATAGTTTAAAACTAAAAAATAGTGAGCTGGAAAGAGGGATTTTAGAATTAAAAGAGCAATTGAATGGGATAAAAAGACAGGTCGCAGAGGAAGATAGTGCAATTCAAAAATTTATAGAGCAGAAAGAGATAGAGAAAAAAGAAGTTATACAGCAAATCAATGACCAGGCTTTAATAGACAGGTATAATATACTCTGGAATGACAAAAATGGAGAAGCTATAGTTGAGATTGAGAGTTCAATTTGCAGTGGTTGTAATCTTTCTCTTCCCAGTGATATTATCTATCATTTACAGAGGGATGACTGTTTGATAATTTGTCCCAATTGTAATCGTATATTAGTTTGGAAAAAATAAACAGGTGATTTTCAGGGAGAGTATTTCCCGAAATATTTATTGAGATTGGCGAGTAAATCGGGTAATCGCGGGTTTAAAAACCTGAGGAAAGTCCGAGCTCCACAGGGCGGAACGCTGGGTAATACCCAGTGGGGGTGACCCCAGGAAAGTGCTACAGAAAAGAGACAGCCAGTTTTTCTGGTAATGGTGAAAAGGCAGGGTAAGAGCCTACCAGTTATTGGGTGACCAATAAGCTGAGTAAACCCCGTTCGGAGCAAGATCAAGAAGAAAACAGATAGCTGCCCGCTATAAGTTTTCGGGTAGATCGCTAGAAGTATAAGGTAACTTATACTCCAGATAGATGATTACCACACTGTTTTATTTCATTATAAATACAGTGACAGAACTCGGCTTATGATTTACTTGCCAATTTAAGTTTAATCAGATAAATTCTATTTAGCCTGATGCATCCACGTTAAGATGGGTGCTTTTTTATTTTATAATCAAAATTGCATTTTTCTTCAGGTTTCTATCAGCTCAGATATGCTTTTATCCCATTTTTATTTTTCAAATAAAAACTCCTGAATAATTCGATATTGAAAAAATCAAAAAAATATTAAAAAATTTTTAAAAAAGGTGATTTTTTTTAAAAAATGTAGTATACTAAGCTCAAAGTGGAGGGAAATGGAGGAAAATGGTAAAAAATGTTTCTGGGGCAATACGAACACTCCTTAGATAAAAAAAGTAGAATCATTATGCCTGCTAAATTCCGGGAGAATTTAGGAGACTCATTTATTATAACCTTTGGTTTAGAAAAATGCCTCTTTGTCTATCCCATGGATGAATGGGAAAAACTCTCTCAAAACCTCCAGCATTTACCCCTGGGTAAGAAGGATACCCGAGCTTTTAAAAGAACATTGGCTTCCCGGGCATCTGTTCATAGTTTTGATCAACAGGGAAGAGCAGTTATTGCTAAATATTTGAGGGACTATGCCGGGATAGAAAAGAATGTTGTAATTATTGGAGTATTTGAACGTATTGAGATATGGGACTCAGAAAAATGGACAGATTATGCCCGGGAAACAGAACAATCATACGAGGAAATAGCTGAACGCGTCTATGAGAAAGAAGGACAGGATAAATAATGGCTTTTCATATTCCTGTAATGATAGAGCAGGTTGTTACCAATCTGATTACCAGAAAGACAGGAATATACGTTGACTGTACTGTGGGAGGAGGCGGTCATTCCCAAAATATCTTAGAAACAATTTATCCGGAAGGAATTCTTGTTGGATTGGACCAGGACATAGAAGCACTGGAATTTGCCCGGGAAAGATTGAAACCCTATCAGGATAGAGTGGTGCTGGTAAAGTCTAACTTTGCCGATTTAGCAATAGTTTTACAAAATTTGGGATTCAGTAAAGTTACAGGTGTTTTTTTTGACCTGGGAATTTCTTCCCATCAGGTAGATACCCCACAGAGAGGGTTCAGTTTTAACAAAGATAATTTTCTGGATATGAGAATGGATTTAAGCAAAAAATTACATGCTCATTATATTGTCAACCATTATTCGGAAAAGCAATTAACGGAAATATTCAGCAAATACGGGGAAGAACGTTTTTCTCGTTCTCTGGCCAGATTAATTGCACTGGAAAGAAAAAAGAATCCCATAGAAACAACCAATCAGCTGGCTGAGTTGATTATTAATTTTTATGCCAAACATAAGAAGGGCAAATGGCGTATACATCCAGCCACAAAGATTTTTCAGGCTATCAGGATTGAGGTAAACGGAGAGTTATCCTCATTAGAGGAGGCCCTCTGGAAAGCAGTAAATATTTTAGAAGTGAGGGGCAGAATAGGGGTAATATCCTATCATTCCCTGGAAGATAGAACAGTAAAGAATATCTTTCGGGAATGGGAGAAGAAAGAAATAATAAATCAGTATGGTTATGGCTTAAAAAAATTATTTAAAAAACCCATTTATCCTTCAGAAGAAGAGATAAAACAAAATCCCAGAGCTCGTAGTGCCAGATTGAGGTTAGCTGAGAAAATAGGTACAAAGGAAGTATCTGAAAAATGAAAAGAACAATTTTAGTGGAGGACAATAACCAATTTCCTTTAAAAGCCCAGCGGCTATCATTCTCTTTTTTTATTTTATCCATTATTTTAATAAGTTTACTGGTTATCGGCTATATTTGCAGTAATATTATCTTGATGAAATTGGGCTATCAATCAATTGATCTGGAGAAGGAAAAGGAAGAACTTCTGGTAGAAAAGTGTCAGCTGGAGTATACCGTAGAAAAACTCTCCTCGTTAACCCGAATTGAAAGCATAGCTGTTCAAGAACTGGGCATGTGTCGACCGGAAAGAATAGAATTTATTGCCATGCTTCCCAGTAATGTTACTTTTGATATGATGGCAAAGCAAACTTCTGTATCAGAGCCGGAAATCGGTTTTATGGAAGCCGGTACTTTCTTCAGTGAATTTGCTAATTTAAAGATTTTCCAGAATCAGTAAAGAACTATAAATAATGGGTGAGGCGTTTTGTTTTGGAGCATTTCTCAGAAAAAAGAGAAAGAATTCTTTTTTTATTATTCGTATTTATTTTTATCTTTTTATTGCTCATCTACCGACTCTACAATATACAGGTAGTGGGAGGTAGTGTTTTACATGAACTTGCCCGCAAAGAACATATTACCTCATATGCCATAGACGGTAAAAGAGGGTTGATTTATGACCGAAATCTTAAAAGATTAGCAGTAAATGTTGAGTCAAAATCACTCTTTGCCATACCCTATAAAATTGAACAGCCAGAACAGACCGCCCGCTTGCTTTCCTCTAAACTAGGGTTAGACTATCAGGAAATTGTAAAACAATTAATCAAAGAAAAATATTTCGTCTGGGTTGCCCGTAAGCTTTCTCAGGATAAGTATGAAGAACTAAAAAGCCTGGAATTAGACGGTCTGGATTTTGTAACTGAAAATAAAAGATATTATCCCAAAGAATCTCTTGCCTCACATTTAATTGGTTTTGTAGGGATAGATAATCAGGGACTGGAAGGGCTGGAGTTATACTTTGATAAGGAATTAAAGAGTCAGTCCGGTCTGGTGGTAATGGAAAGAGATGCATCAGGTGCCAAGATTCCTCTCAGCATAGAAAGGGTGCAACCATCACAAAATGGACTCTCTATTGCACTTACCATAGATGAGGTAGTGCAATACATCACAGAAGAGGCGCTTAACAAAGCCTTTTTAGAATACCGCCCCAAATCAGCAGTAGCAATAGTGGTAATCCCTAAAACAGGTGAAATTTTAAGCATAGCAGTCAGACCTTCCTTTGATATTAATAACTATCAAGATTCTTCAGAGGATTGCCGTAGAAACCGGGCAATTACCGATAATTTTGAACCAGGCTCCACTTTTAAGATATTTACTATTGCCACCGCCCTGGAAAATGGCTATGCCAGGCTAACTGATAATTTTTACTGCAAAGGTTGGATTAATTATCAGGGAACTGTGATTCGCGATATTGATCCACATGGTTATCAGAATCTGACTGATATTGTAAAGAATTCCTGTAATGTAGGGGTGATTGAAGTCGGTACCCGTATGGATAAGAAAATATTTGCCGAGTCCATAACTAATTTTGGATTTGGTGAAAAGACGGGAATAGATCTTCTGGGAGAATCTCCTGGTCTATTCAGGCCGGTAAGTAAGTGGTCTAAAATATCCAATGCCTCTTTATCTATTGGACAGGAAATATCAGTAACCCCCCTTCAGCTGGTAATGGGAGTGGCAGCAATCGCCAATGATGGTGTTTTGATGAAACCGTTAATAGTTACCCAAATCCTAGATGAAGAGGACAGTATTATTAAACAATACACTCCCCAGACTGTAAGACAGGTTATTTCTTCTTCTACTGCAAAGACAATGTCCCAGATAATGCGGGAAGTAGTGGAAAATGGTACCGGTACCAGAGCAAAGTTAAGGCACTATTCTGCAGCAGGAAAGACCGGAACATCACAAAAGTTTGATTTTTCTCTGGGCAGATATTCAAATGAAAAATTTACTTCCTGGTTTACCGGTTTTGCACCATCAGAAAATGCTGAAATTGCTATTGTAGTAATGCTGGATGAGCCCAGAGGTAGCTATTACGGCGGAACGGTGGCGGCGCCAGTTTTTCAGGAAATTGCTTCAAAAGTATTACCATATCTGTCTATTCCTCCGAATAAATAATAGTAGAGAGAACAGTTTACTTTTTTTAAAATATCAAGTAAGATATTTCAGGTCAGGGAAACAACAAGGTCAAAGGTGTAAATCGGCTATGAAATTATCAACTTTAATCCAGATGTTGCCAGTAGAAAAGATAAAAGGAAATATGGAAATTGAAATAAAGGGCCTGGCTCAAAATTCCAAATTAGTGCAGCCCGGTGATTTGTTTGTCTGCATTGCCGGGTTTGTGGATGATGGGCATCACTATATTCCTGAGGCAATTTCAAGGGGAGCTATAGCCATTGTAGTGCAAAAAGCAATTTCCATAAATGCCGATATTGCCACCATAACAGTTAAGGATACCAGAAAGGCATTGGCTTTTCTGGCTAACCGCTTTTACCATTACCCTTCACAAGGGCTGAAATTAATTGGTATTACCGGGACTAATGGTAAGACCACAGTTGCCTATATACTTAAAACCATTTTAGAAGAAGCCCGGAAAAAAACAGGTCTTCTGACCACAGTTGAAAATATTGTTAACGGACATTCTACCATTTCAAAGATGACTACCATAGAATCTTTAGATCTGCAAAAACTTCTTTATGAGATGGTGGGCTGCCAGACTGAATATGCTATTATGGAAGTTTCATCACATGCCTTGAGCCTATCCCGGGTAGAAGGCTGTGATTTTGATATAGTCATTTTTACCAATATTAGTGACGAACATTTTGAAATTCATAATAATTTCCACAATTATTTAGAAAGTAAAAAGAGATTATTCCTGTCTTTGAATGAATCCTGCAAAGATGTATCCAACAAAAAAGGTATTGTCAATATAGATGAGCCTTATGCCTGTGAGTTTGAGAAAAGCCTTAAAGGCGGTATTGGCCTTTTAACCTATGGAATCAAAGAAAAAGGAATGTTTAGGGCCCGTAACATAGTCTTGAATCTTAAAAAAGTTAACTTTATTGCTGAAACTCCTGTGGGAGAAGTTGAAATTTTACTGAATATGGGCGGTATCTATAATGTCTACAATGCCCTTGCCGCAATTGCTGCGGCAGTAAGTCAGAATATCTCTTTAGATACCATTGCCAGCGCTTTTAAAAAGTTCGCCGGTGCCCCCGGTCGGTATAAAATACTGGATTATGGTCAGCCATATACTATTATCATAGATTTTGCCCATAATTTTCATGGTCTGGAGCATATTTTAAAATCATTAAAAGAGCACTCTAAAAACAGATTAATTACCATTTTTGGCCATGGTGGGGAAAGAGATAACCGGGTAAGAAAGAAAATGGGTCAGGTAGTGGGTCGCTACAGTGATTATAGTATTATTACCGCTGACAATCCTCGCAGCGAAGATCCGGCAGAAATTTCCAAAGAAATAGAAAGAGGATTTCAGGATGTAGAAAATAACTGCTACAGTATTATTTTAGACAGGGTTGAAGCAATCAGACATGCCCTTGAGATTGCTCGCGAAAATGACATCGTATTGATAGCGGGGAAAGGTCCGGAAAAAGAACAGGTCTATCATAATCATACTATTTACCACAATGATGAAGAGGTTGTTCATCAGATATTAGTTGAAAAGGGTAGAGAATAATGTTTTATTTGTATGAACTTGCCAATGTAATTCCTGGGGTAGATATAGTGGGCAATAAAGATATCACCTGGCAATATATTTCCATTGACAGCAGAACTATAAAAAAGGGAGAGCTTTTTATTGCCTTAAAAGGGGAAAGATATGATGGGCATAACTTTATCAGAGAGGCCTGTCAGAAAGGTGCTGCGGCGGTTATGATGGAGAAGGGTTTCTTTCAAAAGCATCCATCCATATGTGAAGAGGTGGGACATACCTTATTATTAGTTGAAAATACAGTGCAGGCTTTACAGTTATGGGCCCATTATTACCATTCCTTGTTCAGTCCTCTGGATATCTGTATCACCGGCAGTAATGGCAAAACTACCACTAAAGAGATGATTGCTCAGGTTTTGTCTACTAATTATCAGGTATGGAAATCCCAGGGTAATCATAACAATGAAATAGGTGTACCTCTTTCCATCTTAGGTCTAACTTCAGACCATAAGGTTATAGTTTTGGAAATGGCTGCCCAAAAAACTGGCGAGATAAGAGAATTAGTCAAAATAGTAAATCCTGATATTGCCGTTATTACCAATATAGGAGATGCTCATATCGGTTTATTCGGAAACCAAGATAATATTGCTCGGGAGAAATCAGAGCTTATTCTGGCCCTGAAAGATAAGGGTACAGCGATTTTAAATCGTGATGATACTTATTATGATTATTTAGCAAACTCAATTCCTAAACACTGTGAAACAATCAGTTTCGGATTTCATCCCCGGGCTCAGGTACAGGCAAATCATTTCTGCCAAAAAGGTGACCGTTCACTTCAATTTGAGTTGTCATTAGAAGGTAAAAGGAATAGTTTTCCGATTTTTTTGCCTCTCCTGGGAAAATTCAATGTACTGAATGCCCTGGCAGCAATCGCAGTTGGTCTAAAACTGGAGATTCCTATGCAAGAAATTATCAGCAATATTTCCAATTTTAAAGGTACTGATTGGCATATGGAATTTCTCATGCTAGGGAAGGGGGTAACATTGGTACAGGATTATTACAATGCCAATCCCACAGCAATTAGAGAAGCCTTGCAAAGTGTGGCGGGAATTGCTCGGGGAAGATTTAAAATTGCTATATTGGGAGATATGCTGGAGCTGGGAGACAGCACAATAGATTTTCATAAAGAAGCAGGGCGGGAAGCTGCCTCTCTCTTTTATGATATGCTCATTGCCATAGGGGAATATGGCAAATATATTATTGAGGGTGCCAGGGAAGAGGGAATGGCAAAGGAAAAAGTACACTATTTTGAAAAAGAAGAAAAAGAGAAGGCAGCATATTGGTTATATAAAACAATTCCTGCCAATAGCATTTTGTTGATGAAAGGCTCACGGGGTATGATGATGGAAGAGATTGTACAGTACTGGAAGGAGAGAATAAGAAGTGAAGGATAGTATTTCACTATGATTAAGATAATTATGGCCTTTCTAATTGCCTTTTTTATCCCCATACTGATAACTCCTTACTTTATTAGAGTTCAGAAGAGATATAAGATAGGGCAGAGAATCAGACAGGAAGGTCCTGACCTGCATCAGCATAAGATGGGTACCCCCACTATGGGCGGCATAATAATCTTTCTTTCAACGGCATTGTCTCTACTAATTTTTCATCCAGAAGATAGTATAATATATGCTTCTTTTTTAATGATGTGCAGTTTTGGCTTAGTGGGATTAATCGATGATGTAATAAAGTCCTATAAGGGAAGGTCGTTGGGTTTAAAAGCCAGAAATAAGATTGTTTTGCAATTGATAATCAGTATTTCCTTTTTGTACTGGTTTTTTCAACAGGATTTTTTCGACCAGACTATAATAATCCCATTCAAGTCTGTTCCCTTACCAATTTCACCAATTATTTATATAGTGCTTGCCATACTTGTTTTTTTATCCACTACCAATGCTGTAAACCTTACTGATGGATTGGATGGACTGGCAACTGGGTTGATTATGGTTGCTCTCCTTACCTTTGCTTTAATTGCTTTTAAAGAAGATAAAAAGAATCTGGCTATTTTTAATCTCATCATTATCCTGTCTTGTTCTGGCTTCCTAGTCTTTAATTTTCACCCGGCCCGAATTTTTCTGGGTGATGTCGGTTCTCTGGGATTGGGCGGGGTGCTGGCAACTATAGCAATTTTTTGTAAAGCAGAATTATTTTTATTACTGATAGGTGGCATTTTTGTACTGGAGACACTTTCGGTGATAACACAGGTCTTATCCATTCAACTGAATCATAAGCCGGTTTTCCTGATGAGTCCACTGCACCACCATTTTGAAATGAAGAAATGGAAAGAAATTTCCATTGTTGCTATGTTTTGGATGTTTGGTATATTATTTGCCCTGTTAGGTTTATTTGCCTATCCGTTTAATTGATTTTTCTAAAGTAAAAGAAAAAGAGAAGGGAATAGCAGTTCAGATGAATTTATTGCCAGGCAAACAACCAGACTATCTCTTGATTTCCATTATCTATGTTTTAATCTCTTTAGGAATAATAATGGTTTTTAGCTCCAGTTATATTATTGCTTACAAGTGGTATGGAGATAGCTTCTATTTTTTTACCAGACAGGTCTTTTCTGCCCTCATTGCCACCATCGTTTTCTTAATAACTATGAAGATTGATTATCAATACTGGAGAAAGTTTGCCACACCAATTTTGATTATATCCCTCTTTTTATTGATAGCACTGTATCTACCTGGAGTTGCCAGATATATCAGAGGAGCGAAGAGGTGGATTTATATTGGTCCTTTTCCCTTTCAACCCTCGGAATTAGCCAAGGTGGCCCTAATTCTTTATATTGCTGATTGCTTAACCAGAAAAACGGACAAAGACATTGGCACCTTTGTTCGGGGAATTTTACCGGTATTTCTGGTAACCGCCCTAATCTTTATCTTAATTTTCGCCCAGCCCGATTTCAGTACCGGCATTGTTGTTCTGGGTTGTTCCTTTATTATGCTTTTCATTGGAGGAAGCAGAATTACTCAATTATTTACCCTTATTACCTTTCTCACTCCTCCTGGAATTCTTATGGTACTGGGGAAAGAATACCGCAGAGTCAGACTGCTCTCCTTTTTAAACCCCTGGGAAGACCCCTTGAAAAGCGGGTTTCATATTATTCAGTCTTTGATAGCTCTTGGTAGCGGCGGCTTAAGCGGAGTGGGAATTGCCCAGAGCAGACAAAAATATTTTTACCTTCCTGACCAGCATACTGATTTTATTTTTTCTATTATTGGAGAAGAACTGGGATTTTTGGGTACCTCCCTGGTTATTATTTTATTTCTTATCTTTTTATGGAGAGGTTTTATGATCGCCTGGAGGGCTAAAGACACCTTTGGAGCATTGTTAGCAGCTGGTATTACCTCTTTAATTGTTTTTCAAGCAATAGTTAATATCAGTGTGGTAACTAAGGTATTCCCCACCACGGGAATTACCCTTCCTTTTGTAAGTTACGGTGGTTCATCCTTAATTGTTAATATGTTCTGTTGTGGAATTCTTCTCAATATTTCTAAAAGTATTAAAATAAAAGGCGAGGTAATTTGATTAAATGAAAATTATCATTACCGGGGGAGGCACCGGGGGACATATATATCCCGGGATAAGCCTGGCACATGAATTCCAGAGAAGAGACAAGAATAATGATATTGTTTTTGTGGGTACTGAACATAAAATGGAATCAGAGATAATTCCCCGGGAAGGATTTCGTTTTCTCGGTTTACGTGTTAAAGGGATAGAAAGAAAGTTAAGCTTAGAGAGTTTATCAGCACTCT
Organism: Candidatus Atribacteria bacterium; assembly: GCA_029556475.1. Lineage (GTDB taxonomy): Bacteria > Atribacterota > Phoenicimicrobiia > Phoenicimicrobiales > Stramentimicrobiaceae > Stramentimicrobium. Next base: position 11,050 of record JAKQEP010000107.1, on the reverse strand, counting down.
TTCTCTTTATAGGCTCCCTTTTTGTTTCATTTAGAATAGTAAAAAATTATAAACCTGATCTGGTTATAGGGACCGGAGGTTATGTAAGTGGTTCTGTTGCATTGGTCTCCTCGCTATTGGGGATTCCCACTTTTATTCATGAACAAAATATTACCCCCGGTATTACCAATCAGTTCTTATCTTTAACCAGCAAAAAGGTTTTTACCAGTTTTCCGGAATCAAAAAAATATTTTTGGAGAAAGAGTAGAATAATCTTCCTGGGCAATCCAATTCGAAAAAATATCTGGCAGGGCAACAAAGAAAATTTGATAAAAGCGCATAATATGGATGGTTCTAAAAAAACCATACTGGTATTTGGCGGTAGCAAGGGAGCCAGTTCCATCAATGAAACGGTATTGGATAGTCTCGAACTGATAGATAGCTCACTATGGCTGGAATGGCAGGTATTAATTATCAGTGGCAAAGAAGATTATAACAACATTACAGAAAAGATAGCTAACTCCCAATATAAAGATATGGTAAGGGTATTGGATTATTTGTATAACATAGAAGATGCTTATGACCTGGCTAATATAGTGGTGTGCAGAGCGGGTGCTACTACCATTGCCGAGCTGTCAGCTAAAGGAATATCGGCAATATTGATACCATATCCTTATGCGACTGGTAATCATCAGCTCTTCAATGCACTATTTTTGGAAAATAACAATGCTGCTCTGGTTATCAGGGAAGAAGAGCTTAGCAGTGAAGGATTAGCTCATAAATTGTCAAGACTGATGGTGGATAAAGAAAAACTGGATTTATTGGCCGAAAATAGTAAAAAGTTGGGCAGACGGGAAGCAGCTGAGGATATTGTAAATACTATTTATGATAGTTTATGAGTATAAACTTCTCCTTGAAAAACTATTTAAATAACAAAAAAAATAGTGTAAACTATTAGGTAAAGAATAGTTCTCCTATAAAAAACTGGAAAGGTTGTTATGAATAATTCAGGAAAGCGTATTCATTTTATCGGAATTGGTGGGGCGGGGATGAGCGGAATTGCTTCTCTGATGCTGGAGTTAGGATATCAGATAAGTGGTTCTGATTTAAACAGTAATATATCAACTGAGAGGCTGATAGACAAAGGCGCTCTGATTTATAAAGGCCATGATGGCAGACATGTGTTGGGGGCCAATCTGGTAGTCATATCCTCGGCAATCAATAAAGAAAACCAGGAAGTTATTGCTGCCCGTAAAAACAATATTGAAATTATCCCAAGAGCAGAAATGCTCTCCCGTCTTATGAATCAAAAATATCGTATTGCTGTTTCCGGTACCCATGGCAAGACCACCACTACCTCTATGATCAGTCTATTACTGGAGGGAATGAATTTAGATCCCACCATTGCTATCGGGGGTGAAGTCAATGATATTGGGGGAAATGCCAAGCTGGGCAGAGGAGATTATGTTGTGGTAGAAGCAGACGAGAGTGATGGTTCTTTTTTATTACTCAATCCCAATATTGCCATTATAACCAACATTGAAAATGATCATTTAGATTATTTTACCAACCTGGAAAAGACTATGGAAAGTTTTCAACAGTTCATAGAAAAGATACCTGAAACAGGGTCTCTTCTTTACGGATATGATTGCCCCAATACCAGAATGGTAGCTGAAAGAGTGGCAGGTAAAAAAAATGTTATTTCTTATGGTTTTCACCAGAATGCTAAAGTGCGGGCGGCAAATACCTGCCTGTCAAAAAAAACTTCTCTCTCTGAAATCTATTTTGGACAACACAAATTGGGTAATTTGAAACTGAATATTCCCGGTTATTATAATGTTTCCAATGCCTTAGCTGCCATTGCCACCTGTCTGCAACTGGGTCTGAAATTTCAGGATATGGCAGAGATATTGTATCATTTTAACGGTGTGAAAAGAAGGCAGGAAATTATTTTTCGACTTAATGATGAATTTATGATTATGGATGATTATGGTCACCATCCTTCTGAAATAAAAGCTACCTTGCAGGCAATAAGGCTGGGGTGGCCTGAGTGCAGGATTATTACCATATTTCAGCCACATCGCTACAGCAGAACCAAACTGCTCTTAGATTATTTTGGTACTGCCTTTCAGGATTCTCATATTGTTATAGTCAATGAAATTTATGCCGCCAATGAAAAACCTATCCCAAATATTTCTGCCGAGCTAATTTATCAAAAAATAAAAAAAGAGCAGGGAGAAAATATTTATTATCTTCCCGGCAGAGAAGATACAGTCTCTTTCTTAAGAGGTATTATAGCCCCCGGGGATATCGTTATTACTATGGGAGCTGGAGACGTATGGAAAGTGGGCACAGAATTAGCAAAAAAAATAAAGGGTTTTAATAAGAATAGAGGAATAGACTGCTGATGTATAATAAAAACCAGATTTGGAGAGAGATAATAAGCAATGGCCTGGAAAAGGGAATCAGCTGTAATGAACCAATGAAAAAGTATACTTCATGGAAAATCGGTGGTAATGCCGATTTTTTTTGTACTCCCTCCCATCAGGAACAGCTGGCCAAGTTGTTGCTGTTTGCTCTGGAGCATAGTTTACCGATATATATAATAGGCAATGGGACCAATATCTGGGTGTCTGATGAAGATATCAGGGGTCTGGTAGTTAGAATTGCCCATACTCTCGACAAAGTTGAATATTCTGATAAAATGATAAAAACAGGTGCTGGCATCCTCTTGCCAGCTCTGGCAAAAAAGGCGGCAGATAGAGGACTGAGCGGGCTTGAATTCGCTGCTCATATTCCTGGTACTTTAGGTGGCGCCATTTTAAATAATGCCAGTTTTGGAAAAGAATCCATATCTGATATTGTCAGTGAAATTACCCTGCTGCACTATCGGAAAGGAAACATTGTGACCCTTAAGAGGGGACAATTCTCCTTTTTTTATAGAGAAATCGATCTGGGCTACAATGAATTTGTGTTATTAGAGGCCAGTCTGCTTCTTTCTACTATGGATAAGGAAAGTATTTCTTTAAAAATAAAAAATTTTTATGAACAAAGGAAGACAACACAGCCGGTCAACTTTTTAACAGCGGGCTGTATTTTTAAAAATGCTCAAGAGAAACCGGCAGGTTATCTTATTGACAAAGCGGGAGCGAAAGGATTGATGGTGGGGGATGCTCAGGTTTCCACCAAACATGCTAATTTTATCTTAAATCGAGGACATGCTACTGCCTCTGATATATTGCGATTGATTGAAAAAATTGAAAAAATGGTAGAAAAAACCTTTGGTATAAAACTGGAGAGAGAGATTGATTTTATCGGGCTACCGGGTTACAGATAATTATGAAAACGAAGAAGAGATTTTAGATGAGGATGGGGAAGAGGATAGTAGAGAATATAATTTATTTAGAGTATTGTTATTTTACATCATTGTAGGATTTTTAAGCTGGAATATTTTCTATTTTGTTTTTACTTCTTCCTGGTTTGACATTAAAAGAGTAACCATACATGGCAATAATTATTTAGATAGTGATACTATTTTAACTCAGGGTGAATTGGACAAACCTGTTAATATTTTTCATTTTAACACAGAAATAGCCTGCCAGGATGTTTCCAGAAATCCCTGGGTAAAAGAGGTCACTATGAAAAAGATATATCCCAATCAGGTAGATATCAGCATTGTAGAGAATAAACCGGGAGCTCTTCTTTACAGCAACGACCTTTATTATCTGATTACAGCAGAAGGGATGATTCTCTCAGCCTTTAGCCAGTTTCATAATGATTTCAATCAATACATTATAACAGGCCTGGATATTGGGTTAAAAAAACCGGGTGAGACGGTTGGAGATATTGCCTACCAGGAAGTGCAGAGAATAATCTATGTTCTGAATAATATATTTCCGGAACAATTTTATAAAATTGGGATTATTTCCAAAGAAGAGTTTCTTCTATTTCATAAAAATAATAATATAAAGGTCAGAATAGAAAGTGGTGAACAATTAATCAGGGAATGGTATCTGCTGGAATCAGCTTTACAGAAGGTTACTGCTGAAAAGATGCCATCAGAGGAGATTAATATGAAATATAAGGAAAGGTTATTGATTATATTACCGGATTAGAAGGATATTTTCTTAGGGCAATGCAAATAGGAGGATGTTTATGAAAGGTGAAATTTTGTTAGCAGGTTTAGATATCGGTACAAATAAGACCAATACACTTATAGCTGAATTAAGAGAAGATAATACCATTGACATTGTTGGTGTAGGCTCTGTCCCCTCTCAAGGGGTTAAAAGAGGTGTCATTATTGATTTAGACCAGGCTGTAGAGTCAGTTAGAGAATCTGTGGGAAATGCCGAACGAATGGCAGGAGTACAAATAGATTCTGCAGTGGTAGCTGTAAACGGCAGTCACATTTCCTCTTTTAACAGTCAAGGGGTAATAGCTATTTCCAAAGAACACCCTGAGATAACAGAGGAGGATATTGAAAAAGTAATTGAGGCTGCTAAGGCAGGTGTTATTGCTCCGGAGAGGGACCTTATCCATGTTTTACCACGGGAATTTATATTGGATGGGCAGAAAGGTATTTTAGACCCTCTGGGCATGACCGGTTCTCGATTAGAGGGGAAGGTTCATATAGTTACCGGCTCGGTAACCGCTATTCAAAATTTATTAAAATGTATGGAGATTGCCGGTATTGAAGTGGATGAATTAATCTTTGGCAATTTAGCCTGCGGAAATGCCATCTTGAACAGGACGGAAAAAGAATTAGGAGTACTCCTCATCGATATGGGAGCGGGTTCCTCAGATATTTCTATCTTTATCAACGATAATATTGCCTATTCATCTATACTTCCTCTGGGCGGAATTCAAGTTACCAATGACTTGGCTATTGGTCTTAAAATTTCCATTGAAGAGGCAGAAAGGCTGAAAATTAAATATGGCAATGTGATGGAAAACTATGTTTCTCCTGATGATGTAATTGAAATAATGAGAAGGAATGAATCGACAAAAGAAAGCATTTCCAAGAAATATCTCATAGATATCATTGAACCGAGAGTTCATGAAATATTCAGTTTAATCCGGGAAGAGGTAGAAAGATCAAATTATCTTAGCACTGTTACACAAGGAGTGGTTTTAACAGGAGGTTGTGCCCTTTTACCTGGAATTACTGATTTAGCAAGCAAGGTATTTGAAAGAAATGTACATATAGGTAGACCGAATTATCAGGGTGAATTGAATGATTTGGTCAATGAGCCAAGATTTTCGACGGTAATGGGATTGCTCGATTATTCTATGGAACAGATAACGGCAACTCCTTCCAGAAGAGCAAAGAGAAAGAAAAGCGGTTCAACGTTGCAAAAGGCGATTAATTGGTTACGGGATTTCTTTTAGATCTGAAAAAAATTGATGTAAATTAAGGAAAAATATAGATAAAGATTAGACCAGGAATTAGGAAAGGAGGATTAATCTTGAATATTGTACCTGAAAAAACAGGATCGTTCGTAGATATTAAGATAATTGGTGTAGGTGGCGGGGGTGGAAATGCTGTCAACCGAATGATTGAGGAAGGAATAAATGGGGTAAAGCATATTTCTACCAATACCGACGCCCAGGTATTAGCTCTTTCCAATGCTGAACAGAAGATACAAATAGGTGCTCGTATAACTATGGGTATGGGCAGCGGTTCCAACCCTGAAATTGGTAAAAGGGCGGCAGAAGAAGACCGGGATAAAATTAGCAAGGCCTTAGAAGGTTCAGATATGGTTTTTATTACTGCCGGGATGGGTGGCGGTACAGGCACCGGGAGTAGTCCGGTTATTGCTCAGATTTCCAAAGAGCTGGGAGCTTTAACAGTGGCGGTAGTTACTATGCCTTTCTCTTTTGAAGGTATCAAAAGGAGGAAACAGGCAGAGGAAGGAATTAAATTGTTAAAAGAAATAGTGGATACCCTGATAGTGATACCTAACGACCGATTATTACAGATTATTGCCAAGGAAACTCCGATTCTGGAGGCTTTTAAGGTTGCCGATGAAATATTATTGCACGGCATCAGAGGAATATCAGAGATAGTTATTGAACCCGGATTGATCAATGTTGACTTCGCCGATGTAAAAATGATTATGGAAAATGCCGGCACCGCTATTATGGGAATTGGTCGGTCCACAGGTGAAAATCGTGCTGCTGAGGCGGCTTACAATGCAGTTAATAGTTCCCTTTTAGGAATGAAAATTACTGATGCGCGGGGCATATTATTTAATATTTCCGGTGGTAAAAATATGACTCTATACGAGGTAAATCAGGCTGCGGAGATAATTCAGGAAGCTGCTAATCCCGATGCCAATATCATCTTCGGGGCAGTGATAAATGAATCACTGGGAGAGGATATCAGGATAACCGTTATTGCTACCGGTTTTGAGGAGGCTCCTATTATTGAAGAAGAGCAGATTGGAGAAGTTGTTCGAGAGCCAATAAAAACTCTGGAAGAAAAGAATAAGAACGCAGAAATACCGCTCAAAGTACCTGTTCAAAAGGAATACAATTACGATGATTTAGAGATACCAACCTTTTTAAGAAAAAACAGATAATATGTTCAGGGGAGAAAACTCCCCTGAACACCTCAAATTTTCCCTCCAATAAAAATTAGCACTGGAGCTAATAATTCCTTGACATTACATATTTAGTGTTTTACCATAATTAGTAGCTCTAAATATGGAGATAACTATGAAATGTCCCTTCTGTAACTATCCTGATACGGGGGTTATCGAATCAAGAACTATAGAAAACAGGCAGGTAGTAAGACGGAGAAGATATTGCAAGAAATGTCATAAGAGATTTACCACACATGAACGAATAGAGTTGATGCCCCTGATAGTTATTAAAAAGGATGAACGTAGAGAATCATTTAACCGGGACAAAATTAAAAGAGGGATTCTTAGAGCTTGTGAAAAAAGGCCAATCAGTATGTTGCAAATTGAACAGATGGTGGATGAGATTGAAGAGAAATTGAAACAGAGTCCCAGTAATGAAGTAAGAACACAACTTATAGGGCAAATGGTAATGAATAGATTGAAAAAATTAGATGAGGTTGCTTATGTCAGATTTGCTTCTGTTTATCGTCATTTTGAAGATGTGGGCAGTTTTTTGAAGGAAATTGACCGAATAAAAGTGTTAAAACAGAAGGATAAGGGGGAAAGATATGGTAGAAACAATTAAAAAAAGAGAAGGCTTTCTGGTTCCTTTTGACAGAGAGAAGATTTATAATGCCATTCTCAGCGCAATGGAAGCAATAGGGGAAAGAGACGAATTGCAAGCCCGTAAAGTGACTGATTATGTAATATATCGGCTGGAAGTTCAATTTGAGAAGAGCACTCCTTCTGTGGAAGAGATTCAGGACATAGTTGAAGAGCAACTCGTTGAATCCGGTTTAACAAAAGTAGCCAAAGCATATATTATTTATCGTAATAAAAAGAATGAGTTAAGAAAGAAATTGTTAGTCAGAAATGAGGAAAAATCATATAAAAACAGCACTGAAATGTCTTTATTGGTCTCCACTTCTACCAAAGAGACGGTTACCCCCTGGGACCGAAATAGAATAACGGAGGCATTGGTTAAGGAAGCCCAGATTTCTCCCTCAGTAGCTCAAAAAATTGCTAAAAAAGTAGAAGAAAAAGTATTGAAATTAAATTTCAGCAACATATCCACCGCTTTAATCAGGGGGCTGGTTGATAATGAATTATTTACCGGAGGATATGAAAAGAAATGGTTAAAACAAAAGACCATTGGGATGCCTGCCTATGATTTAGAGAGATTATTTCTCTCTAAAACAAAAGAGAATAGCAATATCGCTACTAACAATCCAGAGGCTATTAATCTGGCAATTGCAGAGAATACCATTAAACAGTATATGCTGCAGGAAGTCTTTAGTCAGGAGGTTGCTGACGCTCATCTAAAAGGAGTAATGCATATTCATGACCTGGGGTATCCCCGTATCTACTGTTCAGGACATTCACTGGAATATATCAAGAAATTTGGTTTGAATTTAGATAATCTGGATACCTCCTCCTCCCCGGCAAGATATGCCCGTACACTCACCGGCCATCTCAATACCTTCTTATCTTCGATGCAGGCTTATTATGCCGGTGCGCTAGGTATTGCATATTTAAATATTTTTTATGCCCCCTATCTGGTGGGAATGTCATATCAGGAGATGAAACAGGAGGCGCAGTATCTTATTTTTAGCGGTTCCCAGAATGCCTTTTCCAGAGGGGGACAGAGCTTATTTTTAGATTTTAATGTTCATCTGGGGATTCCGGAACATCTAAAAGAGGTCCCGGCCATTGGACCGGGTGGAAAATATACCGGAAAGACCTATCAAGAATATAAGAGCGAATCGCAGCAGTTTTTGAAAGCACTGATGGAGGTATGGGAAGCTGGCGATTCTAATGGAAAGGTGTTTGCTTTCCCCAAAATGGACTTACATATTGATGGTAACTCTTTTCAGGACCCTGAAGAGATTGAATTACTTAAATATGCCTGTCAAATTGCTTCGGAAAATGGTACACCATATTTTATTTTTGATCGGGATGGTGTATCTCTCGCAGCTTGCTGCCGGTTAAAGAATGAGATAACCGATATGGATATGATTAAATATCCCGAAAAATTAAGATTTTCCGGTATTCAAAATGTTACTATTAATCTTCCACAATGTGCCTACCGTACTCTCAAAAGTATAGAGAGAGGAAAGTCTTACAGTGAAGGGGAGAAGTTCGACAGATTTTTTGAAGAGATTGATTCAGCTCTTAAATTGGCAGTTAAGGCACATAAGGAGAAAAAAGTATTCTTGCAGAAATTGATGAGTTCACCAGAAGGGCCTCTCTGGCAGATAGGCAAAATAAGTCCCGATGGTAAGCCATATGTTGATTTGGAAAAAGGAACCTATCTAATTGGGTTAATCGGATTAAATGAGGCAATACATTATTTAACCGGTTTTCAACTTCATGAAAGCAATGATGCCTATATAAGGGGATTGAAGACCGTTTCCTTCCTACATCTTAAATGTAAGGATTATAGCAAGAAAACCGAAATATTATTATCTTTAGAAGAATCACCGGCTGAAAGTGCGGCGGGAAGATTGGCTAAAATCGATTTAAGGGAGTTTCCAGAAAGCGAAAAGGTTATAAAGGGAAGTAGGGCAGATGATGACTGTTATTATACTAACAGTATCCATTTTGCTGCCTCTGCCGATATTGACCTTATTAGCAGGATTGAAAAACAGAGTAAGTTCCACCCTTTGATTAAGAGCGGTGCTATTATTCATGCCTTTGTGGGTGAAAAAAAACCACCTGCTGATAGTATTTACAATCTGATATGTAAAGTATGGGAAAATACAGCTGCTGCGCAGATTACCATCTCACCGGAGTTTTCGGTCTGTAACCGCTGTCAGAAAGTGAGCAGGGGTTTACTGGATTTTTGCAGCCACTGCCATAGTAACGATGTCTACGGTATTACCAGAATTGTCGGTTATTATAGCAAAATACAGAACTGGAATAAGAATAAGATTGGAGAATTAAAAGATAGAAAGTCAGGCAATTATCAGATTACTTAAAGAGTCTTAGTTTAAAAGGAGTAGTATTAGTGTATGTTGAAGTTGAAAGTTTTCTGGCAAAAGGATTGTCCAAATTGTCCTAAGGGAAAGGAAATTGCAAAAGAATTGGAGGAAGAATTAGAAGTGCAATACTGTGATGTTGAGACGGTAGATGGTTTGAGCGAGGCATGTATGTATCAGGTTATGAGCACCCCTTCCCTTATAATTGTCGATGAGAAGGGAGAAGAAGTAGTATCCTGGAAAGGGATATTGCCTGAAATTGACTATATCAGAGAAAGGATTTTCAATAGAGAAAAGAATCAAAATTAGGAATCTAATCCCAAATTCTTTAATTGATTGGGAAGGAATGATTGTATCAACCCTCTATGTGGGAGGGTGTAATTTCCGTTGCCCTTTCTGCTACAATGCTGATTTGGTTATTAATCCTGAAAAATTCCCAGTTATCCCTGAAGACTATCTTTTTAACTACTTTTGGGAAAGAAAGAATTTTCTTGATGGAGTATGTCTCAGCGGTGGAGAACCCACTATATATGATGACTTACCCGAATTCTTGTCCAGGATAAAAAACTGTAATTTAAAGATTAAACTCGATACCAATGGCAGTAATCCAGATAAATTATCCCGGATAATAAAAGGGGGTTTTGTTGATTATATAGCTATGGATATAAAAAGTTGTTTAGAAACAGAAGTATATCAAAGAGCCATTGGAGTTCAATCTACACAGATGGTCACCAACATTAGGGAGAGCATTAATATGATTAGTAATTCCGGAATTGATTATGAATTTAGAACAACGATAGTCCCAATTTTTCACAACGAAATTACCATTGAAAAAATTGCCCGGGAAATTAAGGGAGCAAGGAAATATGTATTACAAAATTTTGTTTCAACTGAAGAGCTTTTAGATAATAAGCTGGCTGATGTTAAGCCCTATTCTACACAAAAAATGGAAGAATTGAGGAGAATTGCAACATTTTATGTAGAGAATTGTATAGTGAGATAAGTTATTTAATCACTGCCATTCCAGTAATACTTATCAAAAATAATAACAATAAAAACAGAATAATTTGGCTTTTTAGAAAAGTAATGTTATAATTAATAGGTTTTGAAATATGTTAATTTGAAATAAATATAGCCACTGTATTTTCTGCCTTTCTGGAAATAGAGAGAAAATCTGGAAGGAAAGTTTTTTGTTGTGTTAAAATATAAAATTTGTAACACAATAACATATTCAGGTATAGATTCTCCCTTTATCAGGAATACTATTATTAATAAGAAGGTAGAGTAATGGATTTTCCATTCTTTGCCTTCTTTTAATAAGATACAGTCTTGATTAATACTACTTCCTTAATGTTTTCTAAAAAAGGATATTCCATAAGAATTCAGGGACATAACATTTTAAACTTTATACCGATAAAAAATTTTCTCTTATTTTTGAAGAGAGAAGATATTAAAATCTATATTTAACAA
>JAKQEP010000091.1 GCA_029556475.1 Candidatus Atribacteria bacterium | reverse complement strand
ATGAAAGAAGGCATACCTGCCGGCAAATGCCAGTCCTGCGGATATCATCTCACATGGTTTGATGCAGTAGCCATCCACTCAGGGCATAAAGACTGCAGAGTAAAAGGCAGAAACTTCTGGCAGGTTTTAAATAATTTATCTGCTCTTAACGGAGGACTGCAAATAGATTTCCCGCCGGAAGAAAAAGAATATTATGAACATCAGCATGAGAGTCAGGAGCTAAAAAACAAACTGCCGGGATATCTACATAGACAACTTCTTGAAAGCTCATGGGCAGAAACAACAAGAACATATCTGGAACAAAGAGGAATACCGCTAAAATATCTTTCACGATTCCCCATGATAGGTTTTTATCCATCAATAGAAGACATAGAACAATATCTGCTTTCAGAAGGTTTCAGCCATGAAATAATACAGGAAAGCAATGTATTACAAAAATGCTTTCAAAACTGCTGCCTCATATTTACCTATAAAGACGAAATAGGAAATACTCTCGGCTTTAAAGGAAGAAAACCTTCTATCAAAGTAAAGGAGATAAAATATCAGAAAGGATTTAAAGGTGAAATTAAAGACAGAGCTGTAATGGGTTTAGAGTGCTGCAACATTGCATTAAAAGACGGTGAAAGAGTTGTCTGCCTTGAAGGAGAATTTGACTGGCTCACTGCTCAGGTAGCAAGCCTTAAACAGCATGATAAGACCGGCGAATTTATATGTTTTGGCGGGTCCGATGTGAAGCCAGCGAAACTGGAAACGCTTAAACGAGCAGGAGCACGAGTGCTATATCTTTCTTTCGATCCAGACCTGGCCGGCAAGAAAGCCACTAAAGAAGCAATTAAACATGCAGAACAACTCGACTTATGCCCATTTGTAGTAAATCTTCCTACCGGCTCAGATCCAGATGATTTTATAAAATCTCAGGGATTAGAAGCATATAAAAACTGCGTGAAAAACGCATCTATAGCCGGAGAATGGCTTAAGCAGGAATTCTTCCAGAAATATCACAATCTGAATAAAGAAAACATAGAAAAAGCTAAAGTAGACCTTATAGAAGAAGCTAAAAATCATAAAGGCTTTATCCTGGATTCTTTTATTGAATCTACAGCCAAAGAATTAAAAATAGATCAGGAACTTATCCGCCAGAGGATAGAACAGAGATTTCAGGAATTAAATAAAAAACAGGATACAAAACCATTAAAAAATTATATACCGACTATACCGGCACTGGAAGATTTTATGATCCCTACCGGCTGGATACTTAACCTGAACGGATTAACAAAACTCTCTTTAAATAAAGACGGACTGAAAGAAACATTAGTAGCAACAGCACCTTTTTATGCATCTTCAAGATCTATAAACCTGGATTCTGCACAGGAAAAACTCGAATTAACGTACTTAAGAGATGAATCCTGGAAAACCATCTATGAAGAGAGAGCAACACTTTTAGATCATAGAAAAGTGGTTCAACTGGCAGGAAAAGGATTCCCTGTAAACTCCCTTAACTGCAAAGAAATAGTTAACTTTATCAATAAC
>JAKQEP010000087.1 GCA_029556475.1 Candidatus Atribacteria bacterium | reverse complement strand
TTTACATAGGCAGTAGTTACTGTTGCTTGCACGATACTTGTCCAGTCAAAAGGTAAATTAGGAGGGGTAACAGAATCAAAGTTTTGAATATAGGGAAGGGTATTTACAATCGGTTCTCCGTGAGTAGTAAAACTCCAGACGGGACAGTTGATTGCATCCCCGATAGCATTATAAGGAGTTACTTTCCAATAGTAGGTAGTGTTAAGATTCAAATCCTGAGGCGGATCATAAGTTGTAACTAAGCCCAAATCCTGATTGTTCAATATGTTTGTAGGGGGATCATTAGTTCCCAAAGAGAGTTTATACCCTGAAGGAGCACCTCCACCACTACTCCAATTCAAATTTACATCAGGATTAACAAGGGTGGCTCCATTAGCTGGAGAAATCAAAATTGCCGGATTGGGAGGATTGGTAATTATAAAAGGTGCCATAACAAATTGCATATTGGAACGGTTTATAGAAGTTGTTCCGGTAAGAATTGTGGAAGCATCATTACTATCACTTTGATAGCGCAGAGAACTATTGAAAGTGGTTGTAGAATAATAACAAGAGGCATTCTGAGTATAGTTCCCGGTTATTAAAGTAGTAATTATATCCACAATGAGGTTGGAAGCCCCATCCCAATTAAAGGGAGTATTGAAAGTATGCACATTCCATCCCGTTACAGGCATAAATTCCGGTGCACTCCAAACAGTTGTATAATCCCCCACTTCAAAAGTAGTGCTTAGGGTAGTTTGAGTTGTGCTTTTTAATTTAATTGTGTAGTTCGGCATTGGACTACAATTATTTAAATTACTGACATTGAAGGCAATAGAAGTTATATTGCCAGCACCACCACCAGCATCATTCAGTTCGGATGCCAAAACTAAAAACTGCTGATGAAAGTTCTTATAATAGGTTCCGTAGGGAGTGGGGACTCCTGAAGCAGTATTAACTGCAGTTCCACTTCCAATATTAACCAAAGTTTGAGCGGAAAGAATTCCTCCCACACTCAGCATCAGGACGAGAATTGCTAAAAATAAGCGTTTCATAATTATCTCCTTTCCCTTTTTTTATCGTTATTAGGTTTTTCTTATGTTTTTTATCTTAAGCCAAATAACTAATTATAACATTAGAGATTAACTACTTTCACATTCCCGCTCCGTTTCTTTTAGCTTTTTATTAAGAAGGCGGTATACAATACATTGTTCTTATTCATTGCTCTCGGTTGTATAGAAAAAATAGTTCAAAAATTCTATTAAGCAAGTTTTTAATTTTCTCCTCTTTTTTAATTTATTTTTTCCTTCCACCTGCTGATAACAGCAAAGAATTAGCATATTTA
>JAKQEP010000082.1 GCA_029556475.1 Candidatus Atribacteria bacterium | reverse complement strand
TGTTCGTCAGGCTACGATTTCGCTATTGCTTCTTCTCTCCCACGCCTTGCGGTGTGAGACTTGCAAGTCGCTCTGGGGTTCGTCGGCAACTACGCCCCTTGTGGACTTTCACCACAGATTGACGGCATGCCCGTCATACATTAAAAAAGCCCTTCATCTCTTTAAAGACGAAGGGCTTTCGCGGTTCCACTTTATTTCTCAAACAATTTAAGCAATATCAATATATTGATTAAAAAATATATTTTAAAAAGTTTAAGCAACTCTATTTTTTGTTTTATAACCTCCGGGTTGGTCTTTGGGTAATTATAAGTCTACAATTTACCCTACTCTTCCCATCTCAGGCCTTTTCTGTATAAATTGTTTGATATTTTATCATTGACTTTTTCATTTGTCAAAAAATTCTGTAATATTTTTTGTATGTTTTTTATTTACAGTTATTGATGGATTTTTTTATAAAAATGCACTAATTAAATCCAACCATATCAATTCAGAAATTTTATAAAAATTATTCAATGATTTGGGTATGGGAAACATTGGCTACGCTGGCTACCTTGTCATCCTTATCCAGATTCATTACCTTAACACCCATAGAACTCCTGCCAGTTCTACTTATATCTTTAACAGAAACGCGGATAATGATCCCTTTTTGACTTATTATGACCAGCTCATCTCGCTCACTTACCACTTTAACCGATATGACATTGCCTCTTTCTTTACTGAGATTTATTGATTTTACTCCCTTACCACCTCTGGTTTTAGCTAGCCGGTATGACTTAACTGGTGTTCTTTTACCCGAACCATTTTCAGTAATAAGCAGCAGGTCTTCATCTGAATCTGGCTGGACCAAACTAATATCAATTAAATGATCATCTTTGCCCAGAGCAATTCCACGGCATCCTGTAGCAGTTCTACCCATTGAACGAATCAGTTCACCTGAAAAATATGCTGATTTGCCCTTTTTGGTAGATAGAATAACATTATCGTTTTCTGCCGCTAACCTTACTCTTATCAATTCATCTCCTTCGTTTAAAGAAATAGCAATAATTTCTTTATTTTTTAAATTAGCGAAAGAATGGAGAGGAACTTTTTTTACTTTTCCCTGTCTGGTAGCCATATAAAGAAAAAGATCATTCTGCTCGCGGGATTTTTCGAATTCAATTTCGCGAATGGGAATAACTGTAGTGATCCTCTCGCCTTTTTGAATACCCAGGAGATTAACCACGGCAATGCCGCGAGAAGTTCTGCCTCCCTCTGGAATCTGGTAGGCCCTTCTCCGGTAAACAGTGCCATTACTTGAGAAGAATAGAATATCGTGTAAATTAGTAGTAATATAGAGATTGTCAACCAGGTCTTCTTCTTTGACACCCATACCGATTACTCCCCTGCCGCCTCTGCGCTGTTTGCGATAGGTATTCAGGGGCAGTCTTTTCAGATAACCATCTTTGGTATAGGTAATAACGATATCCTCTTCAGCAATAAAGTCTTCCAGTTCCAGCTCTTTTTCTTCTTTGACAATCTGGGTAAGTCTGTTGTCAGCATACTTGTCTTTTATAACTAACAGCTCTTCCTTAATGCACATCATAAGTTTTCTTTCATTTTCCAGGATATCCTGTAAATAAGCTATTCTTTTAATAAGTTCAAGATACTCTTCTTCCAGCTTTTTAGTCTCCAGAGAAGTGAGTTTCTGGAGGCGCATATCTAAGATAGCCTGGGCTTGCTTTTCACTGAGCAGGAATCGATTTATCAGGTTTTGCCGGGCGGAGTCAACATCCTTTGATTTTTTAATAATCTGAACAATTTCATCGATGTTTGCCAGGGCAATCTTCAAACCTTCTACGATATGAGCTCTTTCCTGAGCCTGTTTTAAATCATAACGGGAGCGCCGCTCCACTACTGTTTTACGATGGGCTAAAAAATAATCTAAAGATTCGCGTAGGCTGAGCTGTTTTGGCTTTCCGTCCACAATGGCCAGCATGTTAATGCCAAAAGTAGTCTGCAGATTGGTATGTTTAAACAGATTGTTCAACAAAACATTGGCATTGGCATTTTTTTTCAATTCAATAACAATGCGCATTCCATTCCTATCTGATTCGTCTCTTAAGGCAGTGATATCATTGATTTTCTTATCCTGCACTAATAATGCTATCTGTTCCACTAAATTGGCTTTATTAACCTGATAGGGGAGTTCTTTTACTACCAGGACCGGGGCATTTTGACTTTTTTTCTCAAGAT
Source organism: Candidatus Atribacteria bacterium (assembly GCA_029556475.1). Classification (GTDB taxonomy): domain Bacteria; phylum Atribacterota; class Phoenicimicrobiia; order Phoenicimicrobiales; family Stramentimicrobiaceae; genus Stramentimicrobium. Next base: position 9,541 of record JAKQEP010000082.1, on the reverse strand, counting down.
TTTCTGAAATTACTTTAGCCTGCAAGGTAATAATACCTTTTCCGGTCTGATAGCCTTCTTTTATTCCAGAAACACCGTATATAGTGGCACCTGTAGGAAAATCAGGTCCCGGCAGCACTTTCATAATGTCTTCTAAGGTCGCTTCTGGATTATCGATAAGTAAAACACAGGCATCAATTACTTCCCCCAAATTATGAGGAGGGATATTGGTAGCCATACCTACTGCAATACCGGACGCACCATTGATTAACAATTGAGGAACGGGAGCCGGCAATAGGGTAGGCTCCTCCAGTGAATTGTCAAAATTAGGAATAAAATCAACGGTGTCTTTTTTTATATCGGCAAGCATCTCCTGGGCAAGAGCTGACATTCTTATTTCGGTGTAACGCATAGCAGCAGCTGCATCACCATCAATAGAGCCGAAATTGCCCTGCCCATCCACCAGAGGATAACGGTAGGAAAAATCCTGTGCCATTCTGACAATGGTGTCATATACCGCCATATCTCCATGAGGGTGGTATTTACCCAGAGTGTCACCCACAACTCTGGCTGATTTTTTATATGGTTTATCAGGGGTATTCCCCAATTTATACATAGAATAGAGTACACGTCTGTGAACAGGCTTTAATCCATCTCTTACTTCCGGGATAGCCCTGCCGACAATCACACTCATGGCATAATTCAAATAAGATGTTTTAATCTCATCGGTAATGTCAGTAGGTATTTCCTGAGGCCCTGTTACTTTTATCTTTTCTTCAGGATTATTTTTATCATTATCATTGCTCATAATCAAATAACCTTATTCTAAATTCTAAAAATATATTCACATTTTACTTATTGGTAAGCCTTAAACATCCAATTCTATTACTTCAGCGCTGTGCTTATAAATAAATTCTTTTCTCGGTTCAACCTTTCCGCCCATTAGGATGGTGAACATTTCATCTGCCTCTAAGGCATCTTCCAGCTCAACTCTCTTTAAAACCCTGGTTTCAGGATTCATAGTGGTCTCCCATAACTGGGTAGGATTCATCTCTCCCAACCCTTTATAACGTTGAATATTATAGCTTACTTTTAATTCCTTAATCTTTTTTTGCATCTCTTCTTCATTGAAAAAATATTCATTTTTTTGTCCATAACTCAATTTATAGAGGGGAGGTCTGGCAATAAACACTTTTCCTTTTTCAATTAACAGTCTCATATAACGATAAAAAAGCGTTAAGAGTAGTGTTTTAATATGTTCTCCGTCCACATCAGCATCGGTCATAATAATAATCTTGTGGTACCTTAATTGAGCCAGATCAAGGTCATCGTCATCTCCAATTTGTAAACCCGAAGCAGTAATAATGGCTCTAATTTCATTATTTGTCAAAATTTTATGGAGGCGGGCTTTCTCCACATTTAATATTTTACCTCTTAAGGGCAAGATAGCCTGGAATTTGCGGTCTCTGCCCTGTTTTGCTGAGCCGCCGGCTGAATCTCCCTCTACTAAAAAAAGTTCCCGATGGAAGGGGTCACGTTCTGAACAGTCCGCTAATTTACCCGGTAGAGAACCCAGGCTAAAACCATTTTTCTGTCTCACTAACTCTCTGGCTCTTCGGGCAGCCTCACGGGCTTTATAGGCTGAGATAGATTTTGCCACTATCTTTTGTATGGTATCGGGGTTTTCAATAAAGAAGGCACATAGTTTATCGTTCACTACAGATGAAACAATTCCCCTCACTTCACTATTGCCCAACTTTGTTTTGGTCTGCCCCTCGAACTGGGGATTTAATAATTTTACACTAACGACAGCAGTCAGTCCTTCTCGGACATCATTGCCGGAGAGTCCCTGCTCCATTCCTTTTAAAGAAAATTTCTTGACCTCGGGTATGCTGTCATTTTTAAGGTAGTCGTTAATTGCTTTGGTAAGAGCGGCTTTAAAACCAGCTAAGTGTGTTCCACCCTCTTCAGTATTAATATTGTTGGCAAAAGAAAGAACGTTTTCCAAATAACCAGTATTATATTGGATAGCTATCTCTACCTCTATATCGTCCTTTTTCCCACTGATAAAAAATGGTTTACTGAAAAGCACATCCCTGTTTTTATTTAGATATTTAACAAATTCGATTATTCCACCATCATATTTAAAGAGCACGGTCTTATCTTTTTCTCGTTCATCGATTAATTCAATTTTTATTCCGGCATTCAAAAAGGCTAATTCCTTTAACCGGTGATTTATGATATCAAAATTAATAGTGATATCTTCGAATATTTCTGGATCCGAACGGTAAGTAATTTTTGTTCCTGTCTTAGTACTGCGTCCTATCACTTTCAAATCGGTAACCGGTTTCCCCCTCTCGAATCTCTGCCAGTATATTTTATTGTCCCGGTTTACGGTAACCTCTAACCATTCAGATAAAGCGTTTACCACTGAGACCCCAACTCCATGTAGCCCCCCGGAAACCTGATAACTTCCACTGCCAAATTTTCCTCCTGCATGAAGTTTGGTAAGAACAGTGGTGACAGCAGGCAATTTGGTAATATTATGGATGTCTACCGGAATTCCACGACCATCATCAGTCACGGTAACGCTATTATCCATATGGATAATCACTTTAATCTTACTGCAATGTCCTGCCATGGCTTCATCAATACTATTATCTACCACTTCATCTACCAGATGGTGCAAACCACGAACATTGGTATCACCAATATACATACTGGGCCTTTTTCTGACTGCCTCCAGCCCTTCCAAGACCTGAATTTGTTTTGCAGTATATTGCATTTTCTCAACAGTATTTTTTTTGTTCATCTTCCATCTGCTCCATAACCCATCAGACAAAATTAAACCGTGACTGAAGGCCACGGTTCTTTAACATCATATTTAGTATATCATCACTTAAAATGATACTATATAAAAGGCTTTTTGTCAATTATTCTCATTTAGCCCCGGAACAGCTCTTTATAAAATGTTTTAAAAATTATAGTATCTAAAATATATATTTTATATCTCTTTTTCTATACTTATCTCTTTTTTAATGGTCCTTTTGCTTACTAAAAAACTAAGAGGAGTATTCTTCTCCCCTACCATCGCCATTAGTATTAGGGGAAACACTGATCCTGCCAACCCTACAGCAACCATGATATATTTTGCAATACTCCTTCCATAAATAGTAACATTCCCAAGTATGATCGGTATACTAAAAATGCTCCAAGAAAATATGATAATCTAACAAGAAAAATTGTGAACCTTATTAACGCTGGTTTTTGTGCAATGTTAGGAGCAATTATATCTATCAAAGTTAATACTTACGCACATTAAATTGAACTGGTTATAGCGTGGAAAACATTAGTTGATGGACCGAGCATATCAATAAAAAAACCGGTGAAAGCAAGTCCAATAAACCCTATCAAACTTATATGAATAGGTTTTTTAAACTTATCTATAAAAATTCCGCAAGTGATATGGGCAACAATAACAAAAAGATCATTTAAGCTGGTATTTACATATGCCTTTACTGGAACAATGAGGACATCTAGTTCTGTCTAAATAAAATAATCTACTTCCAATTCTTGCATAATACAAATCATACAATAAAAGTAGATTAAAAATATCCTAATACTTAAATTGGCGAAAAAGATTTCAACTCTTTTCCACCAATTTATTAGATTATTTACAACAAAATTGATATATATTTTTTATCTCATCAAACTAGGTAAAAATGTAGCTATTTGAGGAAATGCTACCAGTGCTATTATCATCAACATATCTGCAATATAAAAAGGCATTACACCCGCAAAAATCTCTTCTAAAGGAATATCTGCTACCGTATTTTTTAAGACAAAGACATTTATTCCAATAGGGGGTGTTAAAGCACCTATTTCAAAAAGCCAGGTAGAAAGAATACCGAACCAGATGGGATCAAAACCTAGTGCAGTTATTACCGGAAACATAATTGGAATAGTGATAACAAATACGGAAAAAATATCCATTATACTACCAAGTATCAAATAAACTATAATAATAATAGTGATAATCAGATAACGATTAATAGTTAAAGAGGTTATATAATCAGCAAGTTGAAAGGGAAGACGGGTAACAGCCAGAAAATAGCCGAAAAAAGTAGCACCAATTAATATTGTAAATAAAGATCCAACCGTTTTGGTGACATCTACACCGCATTCAAAAAGCTTTTTCAGGGAAAAACCTCCACCTAAAACTGCAACAAAGAAAGCTCCGAATGCCCCCATTCCTGCTGCCTCTGTTGGTGTAAAGATCCCTCTATAAAGACCTCCGATCACTAACAGGAAAAGAAATGCAATTGGCCAAATATATTTAACGGAAATAATTTTTTCTTTTAAGCTATGTTTTTCGATATCCCTAGGTCCCCAATCAGGGTGCTTTTTGCAAAGAATGATAGTTACTATGATATAAGTTATAGCTTTCATTATCCCCGGTAGAAAACCAGCAATGAATAACTTTCCTATAGGTTGCTGTGTTAAAATACCATATAATACTAGAACTGTACTAGGAGGAATCAATACTCCTATTGTTCCTCCTGAAGCAATTGCACCACTTGCAAGCCTATCATCATATTTTAATTTTCTCATCTCAGGAATAACCGTTTTTCCCATCGTAGCAACCATCGCTGTCGCAGAACCGCTGATAGCAGCAAAAAATGCTGAACCTACTATGGTCGCAATAGCTATACCGCCAGCAAATTGCCCAAGCCATTTATTGACACATTTAAATATATTTTCACCTATTCCAGCGATAAATATAATTGAACCCATCAACATAAAAAGAGGATAAACACTGTAATTATAACTAGCCACCGTACGGTAAGGTGTCATACTTAATAAATTTAAACTTGGTCCCAACCCTAGAAGGTATAATAATCCTAAAAATCCTATCGTAACCATAACCAAACCGAGATACATACCAGAAAATGACAATATTATAACTAAGATTGTTCCTAGTATTCCTATTATTGTTGGGTTTAACTTAGTAAAAGATTCTCTTATTGTCGGGATCGATGAGCATATCAAAATAGTTACTAATCCTATAAAAGCACCCATCCAAAATTGTTTACCTTTTTCTTTGATAGATTTAAGTATATTGATAAATTTGATTAAAGCAAAATAGTACCATCCTAAGGCAAGAAGATACAAAAAAATATATACAGGTATAGCAATTTGTGCTGTAATCAAACCAGTGTGTTTAACATGGGTAGCATACTTAAAAAGCATCACTGATACTAGCAATATAACTGCTAAAGCAACCACATCATTCACAGCTTCTATTAAAGCATATTTTGTTTTTGATAACTTAGTTGTGAAGAAGTCTATTGCAAAGTGACTTCTTGTGGTCTCAGCATAAGCATAAGTTAATGAGACAATTGTCGCCAACATTATTTCGATTAGCTCCATCGTCCCCATTAGGGGACGATGAAACACATATCGAAAGATAACATCTGCAAAAGCAAGAAACATCATTACAATAAGAATACCACCTGCAATAGTGTTTAGCTGCTTCGCAAAAGAAAAAGCAGTTTTTTCGATTTTATCCAGTAAAACGCTCCTCTGGTTAGTAAAATTGCTCTGGGTATTTTGCATTACCTTTACTTCCTCTCTTTTAAAATAGCCCGTTACTTATATTTTTCGGCTATTTCCAGTGCTTTCTCTAATACTTTTTTGGCAGGTAGACCTTTCCCCTCCAGCTCTGATATCCATTCTTCCCAAACCGGTAATGTTTTTTCTTTCCACCTTAAAACTTCTTCAGGAGGTAACATATACCAGGTTATAATCTTTTCATCTTTTTTCTGCATGTCTTCAAATTGTTCCTGAAATTCTTGTCCATATCTTGTTTCCGACTCATATAAAGCTGCCACCATACCATTGACACTCATAATCTGTTCCTGTATATCTTTTGGAAAGCTTTCCCATCTGATTTTATTCATTCCCCAATATTCTGTAGAAGCCCATAAAGGAGCTCTTGTAACATAAGTGAAGATCTGATGCAGTTGAAAAGCAACTATCATATCTGTAGAAAGCAATGCTCCATCTATGACACCTTTAGCAGCCGCGTCATAAACATCAGGTAATGGTATATTCACAGGCGAAGCTCCTAAACATTCAACGGTTTTTGATGCAACTCGGCCAGATACCCTGATTTTTAATCCTTTCAGGTCTTCCAATGTATGAATAGGTCTTTTTGCAGTACAAATACAATAGGGTTCCAGACCGCACAGGTAAAGTAGTTTTATAGTAGAAAATTCTTGTTGTATTTCAGGCACTGTTTCATACAACTCATTAGCGATTCTGGTGTAAGTTTCTGAATCAGTCCTAGAAGCTAGAAATGGTAGGAACATAACCTCTAAAAGAGGGAATCTTCCTGGCATATAAGATATGGGCGACCAACCAAAATCTGTTACACCCGTTTCGAGAGCATTCATAGTTTCTACTGCAGGAAAAAGGGTGTTAGAGGGATAAAGGATGAATTTTAACCTACCATTGGTAGCTTTCTCCATGCTTTCCGCCCAAGGTTCCGTAATATATAATGTGGTAAAATTATTGGGGGGATCCATATGGCCAAAAATCACTTCTATGGGTTTTGTTGTTTGAGCAGTTCCAGAAAAATTAACAACTACCACAAGTAACAGCAATGAAATCATTAAAGTAATGCTTGATCTTAACGAAAATATTTTTTTCATAGTATAATCCTCCTTATTTTAAATAGAATTAAAGCCGTTATCTCTTATTTTGTACTTAACGCTACTTACTTTTTATTAAAATTTTGACTTTTAAAGTCTGGTCAAATACCCTCTTCGCCTAGAGAAGCAAAAGAGTGTTTTCAGAACTTATCACCCCCTAGTTTCATATTATTTTCTAGTTGCATTTAGTGTACTATATTTACCAGGCAGGAGGAACTTGGGGGTCACGCAAAGGATCTACATAAATAGCACCGGTAGGACAATCCTCCTCACAGTTATAGCAGCAGATACAGTCTGTGGCATATTTAATTACAGCTTTATTGTTCTCTTCATCGAAACGAATCACATCCATAGGACAGGCATCAACACATATCCTGCAGCCATTACATTTATCATTGTCTATTCTTTTGATAACCATGATTAGGCCTCCTCTCCATATCCATATTGTAAGGGGTATCTCTCTTCATAGGGTAATGAGAGGTCTCCCTGCCATTTCCTGGGAACATCTTCTGTGGAAAGCTGCATCTGACCCTTCTCATCCTGCTTTACCCGTACCCATTTCAGCCAGTTCTTATCGTCACGTCTGGGATAGTCTTCTCTGAAGAACCATCCTCTCGATTCAGTTCTGAAAAGGGCTGTTCTTAGCATAATCTCTGCTCCGGCTATCATGCTTCTTATCTCATGTACATTTCGAAGTTGATGGGAATCAGTAGCTTGCATCCTGGGGAGGAAGTGCTCTTTAAAGAAATCAATCATGGTAAGAGCCGCCTCCAGACGCTTACCATGCATTACCATTCTAACTTCATATGGCAAGATAGTCTGTTGAATCCTAAGCAATACATGATCTGGCTGGAAACCACTTTTTCTCTCTAAGGGGGTCAGGATAGTATTTTTAAGACTGTCAATCTCCTCCGGGCTGGCCTCAAGCTGAATGGATTCTCTGGCGAATTTTGCAGCATTTATTCCCGCACGGTATCCGGTAACACAGGCACTACACATGCCGCTACCAAGGGCTGAATAAGTTGGACCGGTGTAATCGGTTCCTGCTGCATCTCCTACAGCATAAAGGCCGGGGACGGTGGTCTCGCAGTTGGTATTTATAAGTAATCCACCCGCCCAAGTGCTTCCAACAAACCCCATATACTGCTGAAACCGATCTTTAAAGATATCCAACCCTGCTCTATCTAACATTTCAATCCAAGGACCTTCAGCGGTCTTGTTATATTTATCGAGGGCATCTTTAAATTTCTCTCTATCCATACCATAGGCTTCATGGTATATGGGACCATTACCCTTATGCACTTCAATGGGCCAGAGGATATTTGTAGGAATATGGGGAATGTCATCCATAAATTCCTCTCCCAGTCCATTGGTCACCCTATCCTTTTTTGCACCAATTTCAGCAATTGGACCATCAATAGTGACTGTATCACAATCACTTACCACATACATACCGTAACCAAACTCCATCCCGGACAAATCTGCTCCCGCCCGGTATCCCATGGTCACCCCTTCACCAGCATTAGATCTACAACCATGCCATGCTCCTCGAAATGTGAGGCATCCGGTAGCAATAACAACAGCCTTTGCTTCAATAAAGTATAGATCACCATTTACAGTATGGAATCCTGCTGCTCCAATAACTCTGCCATTTTTCTTGATTAAATCGGTGAGCATGATTCTGTCAATAATCGTAGCTCCACTTTTGAGTACTTTACGACGGGCAATCATCATCTTGTGACGTTCGCCGTATTTAGCTACTTTTCCAACTTTTCTATATTTTGTTTTACGGAAGGCATAACGGAAGGGTTCTTCTTCTGGGGCTGGAGAACCAATTGCATATGAAACTAGACCGGTGGAGGTATCTCCAAATTCATCATTCAGATAGAAAGGCACTCCCCAGTCAACTAAGTCTCTAAAACGGGGATAGGATTCTCTTAGGATAATCTCAGCCCACTCCTGATTAATGATATGTTCGCCAATCATGTCAAACTGGGACATCCACTCCCCAAAGTTGTCTCCCCACTCCTCTTTAAAGATCATAATATCTCGGGCATAATGACTAGAGCCAGTTTTACCACAGTAGTTTTTTTCAGCGAGTATTACCTCTGCTCCGCTCTCACGTGCTGTTACTGCAGTAAAACATCCTGCCAACCCTCCACCAATAACTAGCACATCCGTCTTCAGTCTCTTTTCTGCCATAAATTTTCCTCCTTTTTTATTAACAATAAAAATTATTCCTGAATTGTATTACTCTCAAGATGTGTTTACACATTGCCGTTCTTTCCTATAGAGATAGGATACTATATTAACCAGGTTCCGGTAAAGCGAATTTACGTGTGCCATCTAAGAATTTCTGATAGGGAATCTTTCCCTTCAGCCGGTAACCCTGATTCGTTCTTTTAAAATTGTAATAGTAGATAAACTGATCCAGATCACCCTGTAACTCATCCAAAGAGGTATAGACTTTCTTTATCATGGCAATCTGGTAGAATTCTTCTAAAAGTGTTCTGTTAAATCTTTCTACCATGCCGTTACTTCTCGGACATCTGGGCTTAATTCTGGTATGGGTGATACCACGCTTGGCCAGGAATATCTCATAATCATGCTTCCTGCTTTTCCAGTGTGTAGTATACTCTTTGCCATTGTCTGTTAGGATGCGATCCAGAGGAATACCAAAGATACCATATACTGGTAATACCCTGGATTTTACAAAGTCAATGGCACTATCTGCTTTCTTATTCAGATACACCTTGGCAAAGCTGAAGTTGCTGTATGCATCAATACCGGCCTGCTGGTAGATTCTACCCAAACCCTTGATGGTACCTACATAGAAGGTATCCTGACAA